>JACRDN010000020.1 GCA_016218575.1 Elusimicrobiota bacterium | reverse complement strand
AGCAATGTTCCTGCGCTGGCCGCGATTGGAACCGAAGAGCAAGCGGAGGTGAGGCAACTAGTCGCGGCCTAAAAAGTTAGAATGAATCCCTCACCAATTAGGTTACGCTACGCAATTTCCCCGGACATCGGGGCACGGCCCGGCAGGCCTCGAGGGTCATTATTTTCCTAGCGGTCTTTCCGACCCTCTCGGCTTTCTACATTCAGATGCTCGCGCAGAGGCGAGTCTCTCCCGTCAAGGCCGCGCTTCTGTTCTCCCTGGAGCCGGTGTTCGCGGCCCTGTTCGCCTGGACCGCGGGGGGAGAGGCCTTCTCGGCGGCTCAGGCCCTGGGCGGAGGAGTGATCGTGGCGGCCATGGCCTTGAGCCCGATATAAATGTAGTATGAAGGTGCATGGATTTTGGAGGTCTTGAATGGGATTGTTCGACTCCATTTCGATGCGCTTAGGCATGGGAATCTCCAACCACGGTCCCTTCGACCTCGAGCCCTCGGCTGCGGCCGAGATGATATCGAAGAACAAGGGGAGTCCCTCCTTCGTTATCCTCGACGTGCGCACCCCGGCCGAGTTCTCCGAAAGCCATTTGGAGGAGGGAGTGCTTCTCGACTACAAGGAGTCCGACTTTAAGGAGCGCCTGGCCGCCCTCGACAAGACCAAGACCTACATCGTCCACTGCGCGGTGGGGGGGCGAAGCGCCCGGGCCGTTCAGATGATGAGGGAGCTCGGCATTGAGAAGGCGTACAACCTCAAGGGCGGCATCGAGCGCTGGCGCGCGGAGGGCTTTCCCACCATTTAGGCGTCTATCATCCTGAGGCGGGAGAGCTCCCGCCTCAGGGCCGGAAGTTCCGTGTACTGGAAGGCGTGAATTCCCGCCCGCCGGGCGGCATCCACGTTCTCCGCCAAATCATCGATGAACACCGCCTGGGCCGGAAGGGCCCGGGCCTTTTTAAGGGCTGCGCGGTATATTTCCGGCTCCGGCTTGCGCAGGCCCAGCTCATGGGAAAGAACGGCCCCGTGAACCTGCTTGGTGAAGGAGTAATTCCTGGAGATGTAGTCGTAATGCAGTTCGTTGGTGTTGGAGAGGAGATACACCTTGTGGGTCTTGCGCAGTCTCTTGAGTAGAGCCGCTGTTCCGCGGTTCAAGGTGAAATGATCGCACCAAGCCCTCTCGAAGTCCTTGCGCGAGCCTTGAAACCCGAGCTCCCAGCGGAAAATGTGGTAGAGCTCGAGCGGGCTTACCTGCCCGCGCTCCACTTTTTCGGCCAGCCCCGAGGTCCACAAAACGCGCGCCAGCTTCCAGGGCGAGCAGCGCACGGCCGCGGCGAGCTTGAGGGCCACTTTCCGCGCGCTGAACGTGAGGAGCACGTTGCCGATGTCGAAGAATACGACTGTGATCCGCCCTTCAGCCATGGAGGCCCGTCCTCGCGAGGCAATCTTCAAAATCCCGGGGGAGCGGCGCCTCGATGAGAAGCTCCCGGCCGGAACTGGGCTGGGCGAGCCCGAGGGCCCTGGAGTGGAGCATCTGCCGCTCGGCTCCGAGGGCCAGACGGTCCTTGGTCGTGAGCTGCCGGCGCACGGCCTTCATGTAGTACTCCCCCGCGCCTGCGTAGAGCTTGTCTCCAAGAATGGGATGGCCCAGATGAGCCAGGTGGACCCGAATCTGGTGGAGCCGGCCCGTCAATGGCCGTGCCTTGACGAGGGAGAAGCCGTCGCTCAATGCCAGGCGTTCAAACTCGGTCCGCGCCTCCTGCCCGCTTCCCGCCTTCTGGCGGACCTTGACCTCGAGGTCCTCCCGTCCTACGGGGATATCCACCGTTTTCGCCGCCCAAGAGATTTGGCCCAAGGCGATGGCCCAATATTCCTTCTTAACGACGTGGGCCGCGAATTGCTCGGTCAGGGCCCGCGCGGCTTCCCGGCTCTTGGCCAGGACCAAGACCCCGCTCGTCTCGCGGTCCAGGCGGTGGACCAGGCGCGGCGCGAGATCTGGGAATTGGCCGCGCAGTATTGATGTCACCGTGTTGCGGTGGGCCTTGTCCGTGGGATGGCTCAAAGTGTCCCCGGGCTTGTTGACGGCTAGAATCTCCGCGTCCTCATAGAGGACCTGGAGGGTTTGATGGGGGCAGGGCGGCTCCTCCCGGCGGGGGTAGCGGATGATTATGGTCTCGCCGGCAGAGACTCGTTGAGAAGCCTTGGCCGAACGTCCGCGCAGAAAGACCTGGCCCGACTCGATCAGTTCTTGGACCTTATTTCGGGAGTAGCGGTGGAGCCGCGCCGTCAAGTACCGGTCCAAGCGCAGGCCGTCCTGGGGGTCCTGCACTTTAAAGGGGACTTCGACCCAAGGGGACTCTATCAAGGCTCGGAGCGTCGGCGCGGCTCTTTGCCGATGATATCCAAGGCCTCGGCTCCGCCTTCGTCGAAATCCCGGGGATGGTAGAGAATCTGGTACCACGCCCCGTCCGTGTCCTTGCCTACGGTCTCAGCGCAGAAGCCGCCGGAAAGCGGGAACAGGGGATCGTCGAGACCCCGCGGCCCGAGCATGGTCGCGTATTCCCAGGCGGCGCCCAAGGCCTTGGCGTTGGTCGGGATCACGGGCTTGTTCTCGTTGCTTTTCCGCTCGCCCATCCTGTTGACGTAGAATTGGTCTATGGCGTTGACTCTTTTTAAAATCCGGTCCTTCCGTAGGAAGCCTTCCTGCACGAAGGACTTGCCAAAGGACGGCCCCGCGCCGTCTTGAGGATCCTTGAGCGCGTCTATGTCGATGTGGAAAAAATTCGTCGGCTTGAGCTCGAGGGTATTCTTGTCCAGGTTGGGCCGTTGGAGCAAGGTCATCCTGACTTTCTGGCCCGGGTAGAAGTAGACGTTTTCCGGGGAGCCCTCCACCGGCTTCCTCATTTGATTGCGGTAGCCGTTGGTGGTGCGCCAGAACGGCCGGAAGGCGTAGTCGGGGCGCAGGCCGAGCTTTTCAAGCTCCTCGAGGGTCGTCTGCTGCGTGGCCAGGGCCTTGACCTTCTTGTCCGCCCCGTCTACCAGGAACCATTTCCCCTCGTCTTCCGCGACGATGAACTGATGCCCCTTCTGGCCCCCATCGCAGCCGTTGGGCTGGTCGGTGAAGGTCGCGTGGACCTTCAGGCGGTAGAGGCGAAAAACCCTGTCCCAGATGAGGCCAGCGTCGAAGACCTTCTTCCAGGCGTCCTTTCCAGTTTGGGCGCCGAGGTACACGCTCGCTCGGTCCAAGGGCCCGGCGAGATCGGCCTTGTCGGGGTCGAGAGGCAGGAAATAGCGGTCCTTATGGAAATCGGTGATGAATTGCGGCAAGGCAACGGTGCCCGTGATGCCGAAGACCACCATGTCCTTGACCCCCTCGGGGGCTCGGCTCTCGACCTTGCGGAAATAAGAGCCCTGCGCCTTGGGGTCGGTTTGAAGCTCTGGCGCGCACATCCGGTCCAGCTTGCGGGCTTCCCGCCTTTGAGAGGCCGCGGGAAAGGCCGAAGCCGTGAGCAGTCCCAGGCATAAAAGGAAGGCCGCCATGACGCAATTGTAACAGTCTTGGCCTTTAAATGCCTGGGCCTTTTGGCCTATTGCTTAGCTTGGTGAGGGCCAGCAGCAATAGGGCTAGGATCAGGGCGAGAATCGCCAACCACGCGCCGCCCCTCTCGCTCCCCGATTGGGCCAGATTGAACCAGAAGAAAAGTCTCGAAGCTGGCAGGGCCGCCGTGCCAGGGGCTTTCCCAGAGGTTTCGGACGCCCCATCACGCGAGGATACCTCGTGATGGAGCAGGAGAGCGGTTTCGTAAAATGCGGAGAGGCTTGGATCTAGTAGGCTTGCGGCCTTGTAATGTCCGAGCTTGAAATGCGCCTGCCCCCGCGCCAGCCACGCCTCCGAGTCTTGCGGCGCCAGGGCCACCGCCCGGCCGAGCGCCCGCCGCGGCTCCTCGGCCAGGGGCGTTCGAGGCGGCCTGCGCGTATTGCTCGGCGTTTTTGGCTTCCTCGAGGACCAGTCCCGCACCACGATCTTTTGGTGATTGAGCCCCACGGAATCCACCGCGCGCCTGGGATTTCTGGGCAGAAGAGGGCCCGGTAAAATTAGGCCCTGCCGGGGTTGAAATAAATAAGCCTGGCACTGGCAAAAGTCCCAAACGGGAATAGGGCTAAAACTTGAATGAATCTGGGCCTTTGGACTTATCCCAGCGCTAGACGCATAGTCTCTAATATTCCTGTAGCATCAGGCTTATATAGGAGGATTGAAACACAAATGAATTCGATATTGCGCTTCGCGGCGGTAGGTATTGCATCCTTGCCGGTCTTCAGCTTTGCCGGTGGTGGGCAGGGGCCGGCTAGACTTCCTCCCGCCATGGAACAGATAGCCGTGGTGTCTGGAAGCGGTTCCAGCGTGGTGAAAGTAAAACCCAACCGGGCGACCGTGGTTTTGACCATCAGCTCGGAGGTCGCGTTGAAAGAGGGCGTCAATGCGCAGGCGGACGCGATGCAAGCCAGGGACGCCAAGGTGGGGCAAGGCTTGCCTTTCATTAAGGAAGTCATAGGCAAGGGGGGCAGCATTTCTGTTATCCCTTCGGATGGGCCTGCTTATGGGGAACCGGAGAAAAAATCGGGCACAATTCCCGTCATCGGGCACCGGGCCGTGTCGACTGTTGAAGTGCGCCTGAGCGGAGGCAAGAAAAGCCTGGACCGGCGTTTGGCGCTGCTTCAGCCTGGCGATGAGACCCAGGCGGAGGGGGTTTCCAGGCCGACCTTCGGTTTAAGCTCGGCCAGGGCTGTCGCGGCCTCGGAAAGGGTGTTGAAGCGGGCCCGTGCCGTGGCTGAAAGAATGCTCGCGGCTGCGGCTCCCGAGGGCGCGAAGGTTCGTGCCGATGAGGCCGAGGTCAGCTTCGATGTCAGCGATCTCTCGCAGTATCGCCCGCGGCCTTATTATGGGGCTCGCGCCAAGGCGATGGCCGAGGCTGCCGACGGTCCCGTGGTGGAAGGCGGTTCCGTTGAGGTGAGCGCCACCGTCACGCTAACGAACGCGCCTATCGTAAGGCCGGTGCGGCGGCCGATGATTCCATCTGCCGGTCGCGCGGAGGCTGACGATACTTTGTAATTGACTTGTTAGTTCCTTCATATCAAAGCCCCTTGCCTGCTTTTAGGCAAGGGGCTTTTGATTGGGAAACCAGGCTTTGCCGGGCTAATCCCCGGCTTCCTCGAAGGCCTTCCGGGAGAGCTTCCCGTTTTCCTTGGACAGGACCTCGACCTTGCGCTTGGCCTCTTCGAGCTGACGGGAGAGCTCCTTGGCCAGGACCACGCCTTTTTCGAAGAGTTCGAGGGACTGTTCCAATCCCTTCTCGCCGCATTCAAGCTGGCGCACGATCTCCTCGAGCTTCTCGAGGGAGGTTTCGAACGGCTCTTTTTTAGGAGTTTTGTTGTTCATGGGGGATGACCTCGCAAAAGACGTGGCCCTCGTGGAGGCGCAGGCGCAGGCGGTCTCCCGGCGCGGCCTGGGAGCTCGCTCTCAGTATCTCTCCGCCGGGGAGCTTCTCGGCGATGGCGTAGCCCCTGGACAGAACCTTGAGGGGGCTGAAGGCGTCGAGTTTGTGGGCCTGGAGCCGGAGATCCTTCTCGGCGTGCAGGAGGGCTCTCTTGACGGCCTCGGGGAGCCTACCCAAGAGCTCGTCCACGCGCTTGATGCGCTCCTCGTAGAGCCGGTGGGGGCTTTGAAGAAGGGGGTGCCGGCGCGCGAGCAGGAGGCGCTCCTCGAGGCGCTTGAGACGGTCCCGGGCGCAATCCGCCAGGCGCTTCTTAAGCTCCCCGACGCGCGCCAAGATCTCCCTCTGGTCGGGCACGGCCAGCTCCGCCGCGGCCGAGGGCGTGGGGGCGCGCCTGTCCGCGACGAAATCGGCGATGGTGAAGTCGGTCTCGTGTCCCACGCAGGAGATGACGGGTATCTTGGACTCGGCGATGGCCCGGGCCACGATCTCCTCGTTGAAGGCCCAGAGGTCCTCCATGGAGCCTCCTCCGCGGCCCACGAGCAGGACCTGGGTCTCGGGGAAATGCCTATTGAAGTTGGAAATGGCTTGAGCGATTTGCTCCTTGGCGCCATCGCCTTGGACCTTCACGGGATGGATCAGGACTGCCAGACGCGGCCAACGCCGGCCCAGTACCGAGAGCATGTCGTGGACCGCCGCACCTTGAAGAGACGTGATGATCCCCAGGCTCGAGGGAAAGCGCGGCAGGGGCTTTTTTCTGGCCTCATCGAAAAGCCCCTCCGCGGCCAAGCGCGCCTTGAGCTGCTCGAAGGCGAGCTGGAGGGCGCCCTTCTCGCGGGGCTCGAGGCTTGAGACCACGAGCTGAACTTCTCCTCTCTTTATATAGGAAGAGACCCGGGCCCGGGCCAGGACCTTGAGCCCGTCCTGGAGCTTGAAGCGCAGGCCCCAGGCCGAGCCCTTGAAAAGCACGGCCGCGATTTGGGCGCTTTCGTCCTTGAGGGTGAAATAGGTGTGGCCGGAAGGATAGGCCCGGCAATTGGAAATCTCCCCCTCCACCCAGAGCTCGGCGAAGGAAGATTCCAATAGCTCGTGAATTTGGCCGTTGAGCTCGGAAACCGAGAATATTTTAACCGGAGGCTGGAGTGGCATTGGGCGGCGGCGCGGCGCCGACGCCTATTTTACCCATTTTTGGGAGCCCACGATTTCATCGATCGCATCCTCGAGGCGCTCGAGGGCGGGGGGGGCGCTTAGGTCTCCCTGGTTGTGGATTACCTTTTTGCTCCTGGCTTTGGAGATGACCTCGATCACGGTTCCGGGCGCGTCCGTGATCTGGATATGCGTGTACTCGTTTTGGAGGCTGAAAAACCGGGCCTCGTCCAAGGCCTTGAGCAGGCGGCGGACTTGATCCGGGGATAGGCGGCCCGAGGCCGGGCCTTTGACGGCTACGTGCCCTTCTCCCAGGTAGCTTACGGCTCCGTTCCCGGCTATGGCGATGGAATAGACGGGGCAGGCCCCAAAGCAGGGAGTTCTTGAGAATTTAATTTCCACGTCCCGCACCGGGCCCTCCGCGAGCTTGGGCTCGCGGAGGGCCGTGCAAGATTGCAGTAGGGAGCAGGCCAGTAGCGCGCAGGCCTGCAGGCCTGCGCGCCAAAGCATGCCGTTTATTCCAGCCCGCACTGCCTCATGTATCCGTTCTGGAATGCCAGGCCCTCTCCGGAGAAGCGCATGGCCGCGACTTCCACCACGGTGGCGTCGCACTCGTTCCAGTAGCCGGTGAGGTGCGCGGACTCATGGATGAGTATTTGGGCCAAGGAATGGCTGCCGGAGTAGCTTCCGTAGACGCTGCGCGAGCAGAGGTAGATCATGTTCGTTCCGCTCAGCACGAAGGCCAAGGTGCCTTCCTTGCAGCCCCTGAACTCATAGCCGGGATTGGGCCATGAAATGAGGGTTGAATAAAGGCTGCTGTAGACGTTGTTGAATATTTGGGCCGAGGAGTAGCTCGCGCGGCTGGAGGAGGCGGCGGCCCGCAGGATCCTTCCGGCCCGGGAGCTTCCGGCGTCGACGGTGCTCTGCCCTACGGAGGCGGCCTGCGGCCCGGAGGTCAGCTGGACGTCGTCCACGGCCATGAGCGGATCGTCATAGACGTCCACGGCCTTGATTTGGGTCTTGGAGGGCAGTCCCAGCTCCGGAACCGCCGGGGTTTCGACCGACTGCGCCTGGGGCAGGGGGGCTTGCAGGATTTCCGACAGCTTCTTGGTCTGCGCGGACCAGGCGGCAGAGGTCCAGGCCAAGGCCAAGAAAGCGGCGAGGCTTGATGCGGCGGCTTTTCTTTGCATGAGTTGTTCTCCTTGCGCGAATGTGCCGCTAATCTAGCTAACTTACTCTCGCCGGGAGTGGGCCGAAAGGCCTATGAGGAAGGAAGTCTTTAGGCCTAATGGTGTTTGGGCCCGAGTTTTTGCGCCGCAGAGATGGAGGAGCCGTCATTATGAGTATCTGCGCGATTATATATCCCAGGAAAAAACCTAGCGCCAAGGTTGGGGAGCTTATTAAGGGCGGATAAGTAATGTAAGGCAGCATTGCCGCTAAGAGACATAAGCAGGCTACGGCGGCGGCTTTTCAAGCTCTTGGCTGGGCCAAGGATGGTCAGAGCGAGAGAAAAAGTCTCCGTTCGTTTGCGCCTGCCAAGCAGCATGAGAAACTATAAGAATAAGAGACCAAAGCCTAAAGAGGCGAAAGACCTATTTGGGGAGAGACAATAGGCCTACAGCGCCACAAGGCCCATTCCCGACCGCGGTAGAGTCTTCCTCAAAAACGGTCTTCAACCATGGATTGGCTGAATATCACGGTGGTAGAAACCGTTTCGAAGCCCAAGGTGCTGCCCACCCACGTGGTTCGGTTTTGCCCTTGAAGCGCGGCTATTCTTTCGAAGAACCCGGCGCGGATGTCTTGAGGTCTCACGTGAGGAAAGTATCTCCAGCGTCGTTTTTCCTCCACGCTTTTAATGGAGCCGCCCAATCGCTCCACGTCCTGGCGCACCTTCGTCAAAACATCTTCGTCGCTCATGCCGTGGCCCGCGAATGCGTAGAGCGTGAAGAGGTTCGAGCCGGGATGTTGGCTGTCCCAGCTGATGAGACGGCCCTCTTCGACGTCCTCAGCGATCATGTTCCATCCTGGCGCCAGTCCCTCGGCCCTGACGAGATAGACGCGCAAGTTGTAGGTTTCGACCCGTTGAAAGAGGTCTTTTTCCTCTGGCGACGAGTCCAAAAATTTCAGGGTTTCACTGGGGTTCGTTGTCACGATCACCTGGTCAAATTCCTCAAGCCCTTGCTTGGTTTCAATAATGACTCCATGGTGGGTTCGTTCCATGTGTTTGACCGGCGAATTATAGCGGAAATCCGGGCCGGGCAAGGCCGCCAAGCGCCTAAAAAGCTCGGCAAAACCGCCTTCCCAGTAGCGCCATTCTCCCCAATTCAATGCTGCCCGGAGGGTCACGAACTCTAGGAAGTATACGGCGGGGGTTTTTTCATAGTTGCCGTAGGCAAAACCAGTTACCATGGGCTTCCACAAGGTTCCCAGGGCCGACAGCCCCATGGCTTTTAGGAAATCCCCTGTGGGAGCGGCGAGTAGCGGGTGAACTTTTTGAAAGCGCGATTTGATGGAGTCGTTGAAATCAGTCAAAAGCAGCCAAATATATTTGGCGATATTCGAGGCCAACTCCATGGGAGCGACGCTTCCCCAGGGGCTCATGAGTTGCCCCTTGGCCCAGGAGTAAAAACCTATTGGGCTACCCGTCCTTTCATGGAGACCTACGCGTTTGGCGAGCTCCTTGATCTCCAGGTAATGGCCTGCCACGATGACGGCCCCCATGTCGTAGGCCTGTCCTTCATCGCGGGTTGAATTGACCTTTCCTCCGGCCTGGGGCTTGGATTCAAATACAGTTACATGCCGATAGCCTTTCTCGATGAGGCGGCGCGCGGCCGCGATTCCCGAGGCTCCGGCTCCGATGATGGCGATGCGGGTGTTGGTGTCAAGCTTGGCCTTGTTGCTCAAGGGGACGGGCTGCCGGGCCATAGGGAGGAAGCTGATCAAGTTCGGCGCGAACTGCGCGTTAAATTTGGACAGGAATACGGACGCGTCTCGCAAGGCTTGCCGAGCGTTTTCAGCGCGGTAGCCGTGAAGCGCTCCGCCGAGCCCCCCTCCCACGGCTGCGAACGCCGGCAAGGAGGCGGCTAGGCCAATGACCACCGGGGCAAGGGCAAGCTTGGGGCCGAATCCGATTTCCCGCTCGTTGCCCAAGGCGGCTAGGAATGCCCAGCCAAAGCCCTGCCAGTGACGAAGCGTTGAAAGGACGAGGCCTGTCCCGACAACAGATCCCAGCAACAATGCGGTGCCGAGCCGCGGCAGCAATTGCCGCTGTTTTTCGGAATTTTGCGGTTGGGATGGGAAGCCTTGGCCTATGGGATTGCGAGCCCCGGGCCCTCCGTTGTTAGAAGCCTTCATGTAAACCGCGCTCGCGCTTTTCGTCAGCGGAT
This sequence comes from Elusimicrobiota bacterium, assembly GCA_016218575.1. NCBI lineage: Bacteria > Pseudomonadati > Elusimicrobiota > Elusimicrobiota bacterium. Next base: position 204,957 of record JACRDN010000020.1, on the reverse strand, counting down.
GAGCCGAAGGGCGGCCTGCCGCTCCGGGGGGGGCATAGGCTGGAGATAAAATGGGTCCGGCAAGAGGGAAATGGCCGGCGGCGCAGTCAAAAAACCTGCGCGAGGCTTGGACCAAGGAATCCATTCCGGCCTGGATTTGAGCTCCGCCTCGGACCAGGAAATTCCTGGTTACCCAGATGAGCTTCGCTTGCTTGCGGCCAGGCTTAAGCGTTGTCTCGGAGTGGATACCAATTGGAGAAAGGATGATCGTTGGTGGCCTTCTGATGTATTCCTGCGCTTTGTGCGCGGCCCATAGCTGGGGGCTGACAAATGTTTGCAGCAGGAGGCAAAGACTGAGCAAGGTGGAAAATGTTTTCATGACAAGTCCTTTAAAAAACATTTTTAATCTTGCCCTATTTAAAAAAACTGAGTGAAAAGACTTATGCAACCAAAGGCCTACAGAGAGAGCGGCAGAGGGCCTAGTAGCGCATGGGCCGTGTAGTCCGCGGCTATTAGGCGGGGAGAGGTTTTAGCGGGATTGCGCGGGCGTTGGGCGGCGCTTCTTTCCGGGCTTGGCGGACTGCGTATTTTTCAGCCCTTTGAGAAACTTTTCAAGAGACGCAGCGCGCGTTATTTGCACTTCTTCTCCGGATTTTGAAACGCCGTAGATATAGCCATCGTTATAAAACACGAACCGGCGATAGTGGCTGTAACGCGCTCCCTTGACGCCGAAAAAAGGGTTGGACTTAGTCGTGAAATCGACCTCATCGCGCGGAACGGCGGGAGTGCTCACAGAACGATCCGCTGGAGCGGTTTGCGGCTGCGCCGGCGGCAGCCTCCCATGCCAAAGGGTTGCCGCCATAAGCCCCACCGCGGTTCCCACGAACAGGGTGTCCCTCCAAGAACTTTGTCTCGCAGACTTCGAGCTTGCAGCCCCATGTTCAACCCGAGCGGCTTTCTCATTTGTCTTGGAGATGAGCCCGATTTGCGGCTGGGAAGGGGCGGGCTCCGGGATTGACTCGATTTTAAATTTAAGGGCCTGATCCATGGCCATCTGGAGGTCCGCGAGGGCCTGGCGGCCGTCCTCCAGGCCGGCGGCGGGCTCCTGCTGCTGATAAGCGGCCATGATTTGGCCGATGGGAGTGAGGCCCGCTCTTTCGAGAAGGGCGTCGCTTTGGTCCAGGCCGGGATGTCCTTTATAGTGATGCGCCATGATGGCGTCCGGCGTTGGAATTCTACCGGGGAGCTCTTTGAGACTTCTTTCCGCCCATTTCAGATGAGGCGTTTTGATATGCAGCAGGGGCGCGGCCTCATGCGCTCCCTCGGCGGCCGACGTGGCCGAGCTGGCCAAAGACCAGCATGGGGTCAGGGAAATGGAAATCAACGTCGAGAAAGCCTTGCCGATAAAACTGTTTTTCATGACGGGAGTTTAGCCCTGAGGACGGATATCGTCAGGGGTCTTTTAGGGAAGAGGCGGCGCGGCAAAAGGCCCACTTCTAATTGGGAAAAAAGGCCTAGGGATGTCCAAGCGGATGGCGGAAAGTTATCCACAAAAACTTCCCAGGAAGTTTTGTGGATAACTGGCGGGCCGGGATTTGCTAGCGCTCGCGCCGTAGGCTCTTGAGCCGCTCCTTGATGCGCTTTTCGTCGCCCTCATCGGAGGGCTCGTAGAAGCGCTTGGGGCCTGGCATGTACTCCTGCTCCACGTAGTGGCCGGGGTAGTCGTGGGCGTACTTGTAGCCCTTCCCGTGCCCGCGGGACTCGGCGTCGAGGCTGGCGTCGCGCAGGTGCAGGGGGACCTCCCGGGCCGGGCCGTGGCGGGCCTCTTTCATGGCCGCGTCGATGCCGAGATAGGCGGCGTTGGACTTGGGGGCCGCCGCGATGTAAGTGACGGCCTGCGCCAAGGGAATGCGGGCCTCGGGCATTCCCAGGACCTCCGCGGCTTGGAAGGCGGCGTTGGCGATGACCAGGGCCCGGAAATCGGCGTTGCCCACGTCCTCGGCCGCGCAGATGAGGACGCGCCGGGCGATGAAGCGGGGATCCTCCCCGGCCTCTAGCATCTTGGCCATCCAGTAGAGGGCCGCGTCGGGGTCGCTGCCGCGCATGGACTTGATGAAGGCCGAGATGTGGTCGTAGTGGTCGTCGGATTTCTTGTCGTAGCGTATGGAGCGGCGGCGGATGGATTCCTCAGCGACCTCGAGGCCGACCACGCGATTCCCTTGGGCGTTGGGAGCCGTGGAAAGGGCGGCAAGTTCCAGGGCGTTCAAGAGCTTGCGCGCGTCTCCTCCCGCCATCTGGATTAGGTGCTTGGCCGCCGCGGGCGCTGCCTCCAGCTTGAGTGCACCCAGGCCCTTCTCCTTGTCCTTGACCGCCCGGCGCAGGATCTTGGCCAAGTCCTCCTCCCCGAGCGGTTTGAACTCGAAGGCGGTGATCCGGGAAAGAAGGGCGGCGTTCACGTAAAACGAGGGGTTCTCGGTCGTGAGGCCGATGAGAAGCGCGTCTCCGCGCTCGCAGGCCGGAAGAAGCACGTCCTGCTGGGTTCGGTTGAAATGATGGATCTCATCCACCAGGAGCAAGGTGCGCCGCCCCAAGCTTCCCAAATCGTATTTGGCCTGCTCGATCGCCTTCTTGAGGTCGCCCACCCCGGCGGTGACGGCGTTGAGCTCCACGACGTGGGCCTCGGCTTTCCCCGCGATATATCGGGCCAGGGCCGTCTTGCCGCATCCGGGAGGCCCGAAGAAGAGGGCGGAGCTGAATTTCCCCGCCTCGATGAGGCGTCTGAGCATCTTGCCGGGGCCGAGAAGGTGTTCTTGACCCGAGAAATCGTCCAGGTTTTGCGGGGCTAGGCGCGCGGCCAGGGGCTGGGCCGAGAGCGGGGATTGGGTCGGGAAAAGCTCCTCATTCACGGGAAGCGGCGGAGCCCAGGGCGTTCTGGAGGGCAAGGGCCATTTCGTCCATCTTCCTTTCCGCGACGCGCAGCTCGGTCTGGCGGGCTTCCCGAATTTTCTCGAGTTCCGCGGCGAAATCCAGGGCCGTGATGATGGCGAGCTTGGAGCTGTCGGCGATTTTAGGGTTGCTTTCCGAGATCTCCGCCATTTTTTCGTGGACCTTCTGCGCCAAGGCGTTGATCTCGATGGGGGTGAGGCCTTCCATCTCGACCGTGAGCTTGCGCCGAAAAATCTCTATGTCGACTTTCTCGTTCACGCGATTTTGTCCAATTTTTGGGACAGTTTCTCGAGCCGCGAGCGCAGACGCTCCTGGCGCGCGGCCACCGCGGCCCAGCGCTGGGCCTCTTCCCGGAGCTTTTCGTTGTCCGCGTTCAGGAACGCGTTGACCTTCTTGAGTTCGGCGTTCTCCTGGGTGAACTTTTGCAGGAGCTGGGACGCCTCGGCGACCAGGCCCTCCAGCTTCTTGAGCTTGGGGTTTCCTATCATGAACGCAGCTCCGCCCCGAGCCGTGCCTTAAGGGCTTTGAGTATCTTGTCCACGGCCGAGTTTACCTCGTCGTCGGTAAGGGTGCGCTCGGGGCTGGAAAACGACAGCCGGAAAGTCAGGCTGCGTCGGTCCGCGGGAAGCCTCTTGCCGGAGAATACGTCCACGAGCGCCACCGAGGCCAGCTCCGGGATGGCGCAGGCCCCGATGACTTCCTCGGCCTGGGAGTAGGGGACCGCCTGGTCCATCACCACGCACAGATCCCGGGCGGCCGAGGGCAGGAGGCTGTAGGGCTTGAATTTGCCGTCCGGACGGGGGAGCTCGGCCAGGACCTCCAAATCGAGCTCGAAAACGGCCGTGGCCTGCCGCTCCAATTCCCAGGCTCGCGCGGCTTGGGGGTTGAGAAGGCCCACGGCGCCCAAAACGCCCCTAGGCGTCTTGAGCCTGAGGGAAGCTGCCGCATGGAACAGGGGATCGGAGGCTCCGGCCGGGCCTTCCTTCATGGGGGACCATTGGAGGCCCGGCAGGCCCGCGAGCATTTCCTCGAGCAGGCCCTTGGCGTCGTAGAAGTCCGCATCGGGAGAGCGCGCCGCTTTCCAGGAGATGGGCGCTACGGGGCCTTGAAGGAGGCCGGCCAAATGAGCTCTCTCCTCCACGGCCTCGGCCCTCTTGGCATAGACCTTGCCGATCTCGAAGAGGCGCACGGCCGAGGCCCCGCGGCGGCGGTTGGCCTGGGCATTTTGGAGAAGGCCCAAAAGCAGGCTGGGCCTCAAAATCGTCCAATCCTCGGAAATGGGATTGGCCAAGCGGGCCCGATTTTCCAGGTTCAGGCGGCCTTTCTCCAAAGTTTTCTCCGCCAGGAAATCGTAATTGTAGGCTTCCATGAGCCCGAAGCCGGCCAGGCGTCGGCGGCAACGCTCGGCCAGGGCCGCTGCCGGCGTGACGCGAGAGGGCTTGAGCGCAACAGCGGCGGCCGCGGAGGGAATGTTGTCGTAGCCGAGCATCCGCCCCGTCTCCTCGGCCAGGTCCCAAACCGTTTCCAAGTCCGAGCGATGGGAAGGCGGCCAGAAGCGGAGCTCGCCGTTCTTCTGGTCTAGTTTGTCGGCGAGAGCCCCGAGCACGCCTCGCACCGAGTCCGGCGGAAACTCCGCCCCGAGGATTGAGTTTATCCGGGAAGCGGAGAAGAGAATGGGCTTTGTCTCGGGGGCCTTTCGTCCGACGTCCATGGCCCGCGATGCCTGCGCGGCGGGCCCGCAGAGCTTGAGTATGAGCTCGGCCGCGCGCAGGGCCGCGGGACCCACCGCCGCGACATCGGTGCCGCGCTCGAAGCGGTAGGAGGAGTCCGAGCGCAGGCGCAGGGCCTGCCCGGTCTTGCGAACGACGGGTGCGGCGAAATGCGCGCACTCGAGGAGGCAGCGGGTGGTCTTGGCGGTGACCGCGCTCTCAAGCCCCCCCATCACCCCGGCCACGGCCACGGGCTTGCGGGCGTCGGCCACGACCAGGCATTGCGCCGAGAGGGCGTATTCCTTGCCGTCCAAGGCGAGGATGGTCTCGCCCGGCTTGGCGCAGCGTACCCGGATTTGGCCGCCCTCGAGTTTGTCCAAGTCGAAGGCGTGCAGAGGCTGGCCCATGTCGAGGAGCATGTAGTTGGTGATGTCGACCAAGTTGTTGACCGGGCGCAGCCCCACCGATTCGAGCCGCACGGCAAGCCACCCCGGGCTCGGGCCGATTTGGAGCCCGGCGAAGACCTGGCCCCGGTAGCGCGGGCAGGCCCGCTCGTCCTCGATTGAGAAGGGAATCGCGGCGACGGGAGAAGCCTCGGGGGAGAGCCTTTCAAGGCTGATTTCCAAAGCTCTCTTCTTGAGCGGCGTCTTGAAGTAGGCCGCGAGCTCCCGGGCCATCCCGAGGTGGGACAGACAGTCGGGGCGGTTGGGGGTGAGTTCCAAATCGAAGACATCATCGGCCGGGCCCAGGAGTCGCGCCATATCCTGGCCGGGGAGCGTTTCGGGATCCAGGACCAGGATGCCGTTCTTGTCCTCGCCTAGGCCGAGCTCCGCGCTCGAGCATATCATGCCCTGGGACTCGACCCCGCGGATCTTGGCGCGGACGATTTCGCGCCCTCCCGGGAGCACGGCCCCGATCCTGGCCAGGGGGACTTTCTGCCCGACCGCGATGTTCTTGGCCCCGCAGACCACGGAGAGCTTTTCCGTCCCGTCGTGGAGCGCGCAGAGGCAAAGGCGGTCGGCGTTGGGGTGCTTCTCGATGGATAGGATCTCCGCCGAAACCACGCCCGAAAATCCCGGCCCCCGGCGCTCCAAGCCCGAGACCTCGATGCCGAGCTGCTCCAGGTGGCGCGCCAGCTCCTCGGCGCGGAGGGCCAGGGGGAGGTGCTCCTTGAGCCAGGCGTAGGAGATCTTCATCAGTCGTCGAATTGCCCGAGAAAGCGAACGTCGTTCTCGTAAAAGGCCCGGATGTCCTTGACCCCGAGGCGCAACATCGCGACGCGCTCGACCCCGATGCCGAAGGCGAAGCCCGACCAGATTTCCGGATCGTAACTTGCGGTCTTCAAAACATTGGGATGCACGAGCCCGGCGCCCAGCATCTCGATCCAGCCCGTGCGCTTGCAGACGGCACAGCCTGAGCCCCCGCAGAAGAAGCACTGCACGTCCACCTGGGCGGAAGGCTCCGTGAAGGGGAAATAAGAGGGCTTGAACCTGAGCCGCGTGCCGGGCCCGAGCAGCTTCTGCATGAAAACCTGGAGAGTCCCCTTGAGATCGGCGAAGCTGACGCCCTTGTCCACCGCGAGGCCCTCGATCTGGTGGAAAACGGCCGAGTGGGTGGCGTCCACGGCCTCGTGCCGGAAGACCCGTCCCGGCGAGATCAGGCGCAGGGGAGGTCGAGCCGACTCCATGGCCCGGATCTGGACCGGGGAGGTGTGGGTGCGCATGAGAAGGGGCAGGCCCTCCAGATAGAAGGTGTCGTGCATGTCCCGGGCCGGGTGATGCTCCGGAATGTTCAGGGCCGTGAAATTGTAGTAGTCGGACTCGACCTGCGGACCCTCGGCCCAGGAGAAGCCCATCAGGCTCAAGATCTTGGTCATTTCCCGCATGGTGAGCGAAAGCGGGTGCAGGCGCCCGCGCGGCGGGCGCAGGCCGGGCAACGTCAGGTCGATGGCCCCCTCGGCCAAGGCCGCCTCGTCCTGGGTGGCCTCGAGGGCGTTCCTTCGAGCCTCGATGCGTTTCTCAAGGGAGACCTTGAGGGCCTGGGCGCGTGGGCCCAACTCGCGGCGCTCATTGAGGGAGAGCTCCTTGAGGCCTTTGAGAAGCTCGGTCAAATCTCCCTTGCGCCCGAGAAAGCGCAAGCGAAACTCTTCAAGCTCCGCCAGATTGGAAGCGGAGCCGGGGTCGCAGGACTTTAAGGCGTCTTCCAGGCTTTGGTAGGCGGTGGTCCAGCGTTTGCGCGTGGCCTGCGCCATAATATCGGCGGCGGCGTTTTAGGCGGAGCCGCGCGAGATGGCTACGAGCTTCTTGAAGGAGAAGGCGTCTCTAACCGCGATTTCGGAGAGCATCTTGCGGTTCAGGTTGACGCCCGCTTTTTTGAGGCCCGCCATGAAGCGGCTGTAGCTGGTGTCGTTCTGCCTGCAGGCGGCGTTGATGCGCTCGATCCAGAGGGAGCGGAACTCGCCCTTGCGGTCCTTGCGGCCCACGTAGGCCGTGGCCAGGGACTTCTGGACCTGCTGGAGAACCTGCCGCCAGCGCGTGCGCTTGTCCGAGTAAAACCCCTTGGCGAGCTTGAACTTCTTCTTCTTATGCTGGCGCGTCGTGACGCCTGACTTGATTCTCATAACACTCTCTCGGTCGGCCTAGACGTAAGGCAGGTAAGTGGAAAGGATTTTTCCCTCTGTTTTGGGGAGGCTGGCCTTTCTCCTGAGCTCATGCCTATGGGCCGAACTCATGGGAGCCAGTAGATGGCGCCGGCCCGCCTTCTGGTGCCGCCACTTGCCTCCGGCCGTCTTGTGAAACCGTTTCTTTGCGCCGCTGTGCGATTTTATTTTTGGCATAGTTTTAATGTTTAGGGATCAGAGTCATGATCAGCCGGTTCCTGTCCGGAATCGGGGCCTGCTCGACCGAGGCCACGGCCTGCAGCCGTTCTTGAATCGTGGATAAGAGCTTCATTCCCAGATCCGTGTGCTGCATTTCCCGGCCGCGGAAGAAAACGATGATGCGCACCTTGTCGTGCTGGGATATGAATTCGGAGATATGCTTGATCTTGACCTCCAGGTCATGGGCTCCGATATGCGGCTTGAACCGGACTTCCTTTAAGAGCCCCGCCTTCTGCTTTTTGCGGGACTCCCTGACCTTTTTCTCCTGCTCATAGCGGAATTTCGAGTAATCAAGGATCTTGCAAACCGGGGGATTGGCCTGCGGCGCGATCTCTATGAGATCGAGGCCGCGGGTGCGGGCCAGGGCCATGGCTTCCGCCATGGGCTTGACTCCGAGTTGAGTTCCATCCGAGTCGATCACGCGGACCTGATGAGCGTTGATGCGCGCGTTGATGCGGGTGTTGTCTCTTTCCTTGCTCGGCCTGTTTATGGAACGGTGCTCCTTTTTATAAAAAATACCCTCCCGCCGCGAAACGGGTAGGTATTATACCCAACCCGGCACGGCCGCGTCAAATGAATACGGGCTTTTATCGATTGGGCCTTTCGGCCCGGCTGACTCTGGGCCTTCCGCCTCTGTTCCTCGCGCTGCCTGAAAGGCATAATCTCCAGGATGACCGCGACTGGAAGGGCTCTGTCGGCGTTCCTTTTCTTGATTTTGGAGCTCTCCCCGGCCTCGGCCGAGCCTCGGCCTCAAGACTGGGATCTGGCGGATTTGCGCATGCAGGGCGAGGTCCCAGCGATACGAGAAACGACCAAGGCTTTTCGCAAGTCCGACCCTCTCCTGCCCGCCGCGCCCGCCTTGGAGGCGATATTCCGAAACTACCCGGTTATCCTCTTTGGCTTCGACCACACACACATGACCAGCCATCTCTACCTGGAGAGCATTCTCGGCTTGATGAAGAAATCGGGGGTGACTCATCTGGTGTTTGAGTATCCGTACACTTTTCAAAAATTCCTGGACGAGTATCGGGAGCGAAACAATCTTCGCGGTCTTCATGAGCTCGGTTGGTATTTGACCTCCCCCGGCAGTTATCTTGAGCAAAGATGGTTGCCCCAGGTGATTTGGTCCAAGCTGCACCTCATGAGGGCGGCCATGGATCAAGGCATCGAAGTGCTGACCGTGGACATGGCCAAGAAGGAGATGGACGATTTGACTCGACTGACCGGGGACGAGTATTTGATGGAGGAGCGGGATAATGGGATGGTCAAGAGGATCATGGGAATATTCCTAAGCCGTCCCAACGATCCAAAGATCAAGGTGGCGGCCTTTTTCGGGGGGTGGCACGCGAGAAGGGGAAACCAGCCCTTTTTGTTCCGCGACAAGTTTTCGGTTCCCGCTTTCGGCGTCCAACTGGAGCCAGGCTACAGGCGGAATCCCGCGCCTCGCCTGCGGCTCCATTCAAAAAAGGACAGGATATACGACGCGAGCCTCTACATTCCCTTCCATCCCGATGACAAGCCGGACCAGGACCTGGAATCGCAGCATTAGGCCAGTAGGAGCTTCAGGAACAGCCCCCCGCAAACCCAAAGCAAGGCCGGCCGTATCACGGAGGCCCCTTTCTTGAACCCCCAATGGGAGCCCGTCCAATGCCCGGCCAGGCTCAGGACTCCCATGGAGAGGCCCAAGGCAATGTGCGCCTTGCCGGCCCAGAGAAACGCGGCCAGTGCGGAGAGATTCGACGCCAGGTTGAGGATTTTGGCGCGGGCGGTCGAGCCCAGGAGATCGTAGCGGCAGAAGCGGCTTAAGGCCAAGGCCAGGAAGGTGCCCGTGCCCGGGCCGAAAAAACCGTCGTAGGCTCCGAGGCTCGCGGCGATCAGAAGCAATATCCGCCGCCTTTCTTTCTTGGGCAAAGCCTCGCTTTCGTCGTGGTGTCCGAAGTGAGGTTTGAAATAGAGGAAGTAAAGCATGGGAGGCATGGCCGCCAAAAGAAGGAACTTGAGCCAACGCGGGTCCATGAAGGCGGCCAGGCGCGCGCCTAGGAACGAGCCGCCGCAGGAGGCGAGCAATGCCGGGGAAATTTCCTCCCAGGGAACCTTCTTGCGCCGCTGGTATTGATAGCTGGAGGCCACGGTCCCGATGGAGGAGGAGAGCTTGTTGGTGCCCAGAATCAGGTCTGGAGAAAGGCCGGCGGAAAGATAGGCGGGCAAGGTGATGAGGCCCCCGCCTCCGGCCAGGGAATCCACGATTCCGGCGAAAAAAACCAGGAGCCCCAGCAGGGAGAACTCAGGCCAATGGAGCGCTGGGAGCATGCCTCTTGCCGATCAGGTAGATGGCGGCCGACAGGGCTAGGCCCGGGAACATGGGCTCAAGCCCGAGAGGGGGGCGTCCCAGGGCCAGGCCCCAGAGCACCCAGGAGCTCGAGGCGGCCCAGGCCGCGACGGAAGCGCTCAGAGCCCAGGCCGCGCTCAGTCGCAGGGCCGGGAAGTAAGCCCCTAACAGAGGAAGCAGAAGCCCCGGGATCACGGCGCTTCCGACCGAGTACCAAAGCTCGACTACAGATGGGATGAGCTTGGCCATGAGAAAGGCCGCGGCCAAAGAGAGCGCCAGGCCGGCCTTGGACCAAAGCTCGAGCCGCTCCTCGCCGGCGCCGCTCCAGCGTCCGGCCCCGTCCTTGCCCAGGCTTACCGCGGCGATCAAGGTCGTGGCCTGGAGGGCGGCGAGCATGGAGGAGCATAGGCCAGTCAGGAAAATCCCCCGGGCCAGGGGCGGCAGGAGGCGGTCGGCCAGGGCGGGGAAAGCGAAAAGGGGATCCGCGAGGTCAGGGAGAGCGGCGCGGGCGTATAGACCGGCCGCGGTCGTCATCAGATCGAAGGCCGCCCAAAACAGGATCGAGAGCGCGACGCCGAGCCTGGCGGTGCGGCCGTCCCGAGCCGCGGCGCAGCGCTGATGGAAAGCGGGGTCTACCAAGGTCCACACCGCGATCAACCACCAGCCAATGAGGCGCGCGGGGCCGATGGTCCCGGTCCAGCTCAAGTGTCCCGCCGGCAGCTTTTGGGCGAGGCTCGCTGGTCCTCCGATCTCCTTGAAGGCAAAGGGCAGTATGAGAGCGAACCCCAGGAACATCATGGCGAACTGCGCCAGATTGGCGGCGACGTCCGAGCGCAGGCCCCCGCGCAGAAGGATGGCGAAGGCCAAGCAGCCGAGGAGGGCCATGGCCGCTCCTAGGCCCAGGCCGGAGAGATGAGAGAGCAGAGCCCCGGTCATCAGGAGCTCATCGGCGGGGCTGGCCAGAAGAAATACCAGGAAGGCGGCCCAGATAGCCACGGGTTTCCCGTAGGCCCCCTCCAGGTGGTCCGGAATGGTGAGGCCGGGCTTTAGGCGCACTCGGTGGGCGAGGAGAAGGGCGTAGATTCCGGCGAAGAGGTAGTAGGGAAAAGCCATGACGAGCCAGTTGGAAAGGCCATTTTGCCAAGTGAATTCTCCGATCCCGAGCACTCCGCCGTAAAAGGTGGGAACCAACGTGGCCACGAAGGCGGGCAAGGTCAGGCTGCGGCTGGCCAGAACGTAGTCCGAGAGCCCCGGAAGGCGTCTTCGGGCTCCGCGGGCTCCCAGGGCCAGGAGAAGGAGAAGATAAGCTCCCAGGATGAGGCTATCGGCACGGGCCATCAAGGGGTCGTCTTGAGTTTGGAGCGGGCGCGGCCGCGGCGCAGGGCCAGCTCGATCAGAAGCTCGAGGAGCTTCGGGGTTTCGATTCCCGAGGCCTGCCAAAGGAGGGGGTACATGCTGGCGGGGGTAAATCCCGGGATGGTGTTGATCTCATTGAAGTAGACCCGGCCGCCGTGCTTGTCCATGAGGAAGTCCACCCGCCCCATGGCGTAGCAATCCAAGACCTTGAAGGCGGCCAAGGCCATCTCCCGGATTTCATCGGAGGTTTTTTGAGGCAGGGGAGCCGGAATCAGAAGCCGCGCTCCTTCGGGGTCCAGATACTTGGCCTTATAGTCGTAGAACTCGGCTTGCGGGGCGATCTCGCCGCAAATCGAGGCCTTGAGAGCCAGAGGGTCCTCGGCCTCGGCCCAGGGATCGCCCAGCGCCGCGCATTCGATTTCCCGCGCCTCGATGCCCTTTTCCAGGATGACCTTGTCATCGTAGAGGAAGGCCGACTCGAGGGCGGCCAGGAGCTCCGCCTCGGATTTGACCTTGCTCACTCCCACCGAGGAGCCCAGGCGCGCTGGCTTGACGAAGACGGGCAGGCCGAGCTCGCGCAGGGCCGCCAAGCCCTGACTGGGCCGGCGGATGACGCGGTAAGGCAGGAGGGGAAGGCCGGCCTGCAGGGCCAGGCGCTTGGAGACCTCCTTGTCCATGCCCAGGGCGGAACCCAGCACCCCGCAGCCCACGTAAGCAACCCCGGCCAACTCGAGCAGGCCCTGCACCGTGCCGTCCTCGCCCATGGGGCCGTGAAGCACCGGGAAAACCACGTCGGGCCGGCTCGGGCTGGAGAGTTTCTCGGTGGGAATCACGGCCTTCGTTCCCGCGGCGAGGTTATTGGAATCGCTCTCCACCTTCCCGCTCAAACGCTTCTCGTCGGCCTTGAGCCAGCGGCCCTTGGCGTCGATGAGCACGAGCTCCGGCTCGCAGCGCGAGCGGTCAAGTTTGGAGAGGACTTGCTTGGCCGAGACCAAGGACACCTGGCGCTCGGCCGACTTTCCGCCGCAGAGAATTAAAATACGCAGCTTCTTCATTGTCGTGTGCGGCCCTTCAGGGGCCGCGGGCGCAACTGTGGGCGCCCACAGTTGGACTCTTATCTATTTCTAGCATTTTTCTAGCTGACCTTGCGGCTGGCGTGCATTCCTGTTAATCTATAGAGCCCATGAAAAAAGTAGTCGGACTTGTGGTCGCGGGATTGTCTTTCTGGACGCCGCGGCCTGGGCATGCCGTCAAGGCCGCATCCAGGCCGGCGCGGGAAGCTCGCCCCGCGCTGGAGATTCGCCAAGGCCGGTATTTTCGCTGGGCTTCTCCAGCGGGGTGGAAAGAAACCGAGACGGCCAACGGAGTCACCTTAAGCTCTCCCGGAGAGGAACTGCTGGCCTCCTCGAACATTTTGATGCGCGCGCCGGGCCAGACCACGCCGCGGGACTTTTTGCTCTGGATGTTCGGTCAAATTCCCGAGTACCAGGAGGTCAAGATACTCTCGACAGGGATTTTGCCCTCCCAGCCCGGCTTGGGCGGCCCCTGGGAGATACAGGAGTTCCAGATGAGCTGCCGGACAAAGAATGGGCCGGCGCGGGCGGCCTGGACGGTCGGCATTCAGCCCTATTTTGGAACATTCAATGCCGCGGTCGTGGGCTACCAGGCCCAGGCTGCCAAATGGGAAAAGGCGAAAACCTGGCTGGTGGAGGTGGCCCGCAGCATTGTCCTCACCAACCAGGCCCAGGCCGCGGGAAACGATTCCTTGATCCCGGTCCGCAACAATCCCCTGGATAATTCGGCGCTGCTTGAGACCTGGCGTCAAAAGGGCCTTTCCGAGGACCGCATCGCCAAGGCCCAGCGCGAGGCGACCAGCGGTTACGACGAGGGGCTCGTGGATCCCCAGACCGGCCGGAGGTGGATCATGCCGTTGGAGGCCTATGACGCGACCGTGGGCGGCTACCGCAATCCCGCGCGTCCCACCGAGATTCTTGATTGGGAAACGCAATAAAGTTATCCTATCCCGAGTGATTCCCATGAAAGCCCCAGTCCACCCGGACATCGAGAGGGTTTTGTTGGATGAGGAGGCGATACGGGAGCGGGTCCGGGCCTTGGGCGCGCAGATATCGCGGGATTACGCGGGGCGCAAGCTCACCTTGGTCGGGATACTCAAGGGGAGCGTGGTGTTCCTGGGGGATTTGATGCGGACCTTGGAACTCGAGTGCTCGATCGACTTTATCTGCGTTTCCTCTTATAACGGCGCCAGCTCGAGCGGTGCCGTGCGGCTGATCCTGGACCTGCGCGAGAGCGCCCAAGGCAAGGACCTTTTGGTCGTCGAGGACATCATGGATACTGGCCTGACCTTGCATTATCTTTTGGACGCCTTGCAGGCCAGGCAGCCCCGCTCTGTCGAGGTTTGCGCTCTCCTCGACAAGCCGGAATGCCGGAAAGTGCCCATAGCGGCCAAATACGTGGGGTTCGAGATTCCGAACCATTTCGTTGTCGGCTACGGCCTGGATTACCAGGAGAAGTACCGGAATTTGCCCTACGTGGGCGTTCTCAAAAAGAAGGCGGTCAGGAGCTCCTGAGGTACATGGAAAACAAGAACATCAAACAACTCGCTCTGTGGGGCTTGGCCTTTTTCTTGCTGATAGCGCTTTTTCAGAATTTGAAGGCCCCCACCGTGGAGGTCGAGATCCCGTATTCCGCCTTCAAGGCCAAGCTCAGGAATGGGGACGTCTCCCAGGTCAAGGTCCGGCCTGACCTCATCCGGGGCGAGTACAAGGCGGAAAAAGGCCAGGTCCAGCACTTCAGGACCTTGCCCTTGCCGGACCTGAAGCTGGTGGATGATCTCGAAACCTATAAAGTCCAGAATTTCCAGGGCGAGCCCGACCGCTCCTGGGTGACGGGGCTTCTAGTGAACGTCGGCTGGATACTGCTTTTCTTCGCATTATGGTGGCTTTTCGTGATCCGTCAGGTTCAGCTGGGCGGCAAGCAGGCCTTGTCCTTCGGCCGCAGTCGGGCCAAGATGGTGGACGACAAGAAGAAGAAAACCACCTTCGCGGACGTGGCTGGCTGCGACGAATCCAAGGAGGAACTCCAGGAGATCGTGGAGTTCCTGAAGAACCCCGACCGCTTCCAAAAATTGGGGGGCAAGATGCCCCGCGGCGTCCTTCTTTTCGGTCAGCCCGGCACTGGCAAGACCTTGCTCGCCCGCGCCGTGGCCGGCGAGGCCGGGGTTCCTTTTTTCTCGGCCTCGGCCTCGGAGTTCGTGGAGATGTTCGTGGGCGTGGGGGCCTCGCGCGTGCGCGACCTCTTCGACCAGGCCAAGAAGGCGGCCCCGGCCGTGATCTTCGTCGACGAGCTCGATGCCGTGGGGCGGCACCGCTTCGCGGGGATCGGGGGCGGGCATGACGAGCGCGAGCAGACCTTAAACCAGCTCCTGATCGAGCTTGACGGCTTCGAGCAGAACCAGGGGATCGTGCTGGTCGCGGCTACCAATCGGCCCGACGTGATCGATCCGGCGCTGCTTAGGCCCGGGCGCTTCGACCGTCAAATCCACATCCCGGTGCCCCACCTGAAGGGGCGGGAGGCCATCCTCCAGGTTCACTCCAAGAAAGTCAAAATGGCCAAGGAGGTGGACCTGGGTATCATCGCTCGGCGCACGCCGGGATTTTCGGGCGCGGACCTGGCCAATGTCATCAATGAGGCGGCCTTGCTCGCGGCGCGGCGCTCCAAGGAGCACGTGGAGATGTCCGACCTCGAGGAGTCTATTGAGCGGGTCATGGCCGGACCCCAGAAGAAGTCGAGCCTGATGTCCGACAAAGAGAAGAAAATTGTGGCTTACCACGAGTCCGGCCACACCTTGGTGGCCAAGCTTCTCCCGAACACCGATCCCGTGCACAAGGTTTCCATAGTGTCCCGCGGCCATGCCCTGGGATACACCTTGCAGCTGCCCACCGAGGACAAATTCCTCACCACCCGCAGCGAGATATTGAACCGCCTGGCCGTGCTTTTGGGCGGGCGCTGCGCCGAGGAGCTCATTTTCGAGGAAGTGACCACTGGAGCCGCCGACGACTTGTCCAAGGCCTCCGCCTACGCCATGAAAATGGTGACGGAGTTCGGCATGAGCGAGAAGGTGGGGCCGCTTTCCTTGAAGAAGCCGGATCAGGAGGTCTTCCTGGGCCGGGATATCACCCAGAAAGGCGGGTATTCCGAACGCACGGCCCAGCTCATTGATGAGGAGGTCAAGAGGATTATCACAGATGCCCAGAGCAAGGCCCGCGAACTCCTGACCAAGCACAAGAAGATCCTCGACGATCTGGCCGCCCGGCTTTTCGACCGGGAGGTCCTCAATGGTGAAGACATCGATGCCATCCTCCAGGCCGGCTTGGCCTAAAACCTCGGCTCCGGTGGAAGGCACGGTTCGGCGGGTCCCCCGCGTCATGGGCATCGTGAACGCCACTCCCGACTCTTTCTACCCGGAAAGCCGCGCCCCCGGGGTTGTGGCCGCCGTGGAAAGGGCCCTAGAGCTCTGTCGGGAGGGGGCCGACTTCCTGGACATTGGCGGGCAATCCACGCGCCCGGGTTCGGAGCCCGTGCCGGAGGCCGAGGAGCTGGGGCGAGTGATCCCGGCCCTCAAGGCCTTGGGGGGCAGGGTTTCGGTTCCGATTTCCGTGGACACGGACAAGGCCGAAGTCGCGCGCCAAGCCCTGAAGGCCGGGGCCGCGGTGCTCAACGACGTCTCGGCGTTGAGAAACGACCGCGGCATGGCCGCGGTGGCTTGCGGTTTCGACAATGTGATCCTGATGCACCGCGGGGGAGGCTCCCCCAAGACCATGCAGGACCGTCCCGCCTATGACGATGTGGTGGAGGAGGTCTACGATTTCCTGGAGGAACGCATGGAGTTTTTCGCCGCGGCCGGCGGCCGGGCCTCGCAGGTTTGGGTGGACCCCGGCATAGGTTTCGGAAAGAGCTTGGAGCATAACTTGGCCTTGCTCAGGAATTTGAGTAAATTTTCGCGTCTGGCTCCCGTGCTGTTGGGAGTTTCTCGCAAGTCCTTCCTGGGGCATTTTGCGGCCAAGCCGGGTGGTCCCGCCCCCGGCCCGGAGGCCCGCTTGGAGGGGTCGCTGGCGGTCGCCTGCTGGGCGAGCCTCCAGAATGTTTCCATTATTAGGGTCCACGATGTCGAAGCGACTTGCCGCGCCCTCAAGGTTTGGGAGGCGATCTCTTGCTGACCGAGAAGCTTTTCGGCACCGACGGCGTCAGGGGCATTCCCGGCCGATTCCCCCTGGTTCCGGAATTCGTCTCCGAGCTTTCCTTCGCCGCGGCGATGCTCCTGCGCGACCGCTGGTCCGCGGGAGCCGACGGCCCGGCACCCTTGGTCGTGATGGGCCGGGACACCCGGGGTTCGGGCCCGGGCCTGTCCGGGGCCTTGGTGGCGGGATTTTCCAAGGCGGGCTGCCGGACCGTGGACTTGGGGGTGATCCCCACCCCGGCCCTTTCCTACCTCACCCCGCACTTGCGCGCCCTTTGCGGCGTGGTGGTTTCGGCCAGCCACAATCCGGCGGAGTTCAACGGCATCAAGTTCTTCACCGGCGATGGCTACAAGATGGATCCCGCCTGCGAGGAGGAGATCGAAAGAGGGCTGGCCGCGGCGGCGCGTGCCCCCCGCGTTTGGCGCAAATCCTGGTCGGGCTTAAAAGGCGAGGACGGCTCGCGGCATGTCATGGATTACCTGGATTTTTTGCGCAGCACTTTCCCTCCAACCTTGGACTTGAGCGGGATGCGCCTCGTGGTGGACTGCGCGCACGGAGCCGCGGCGGTCCTGGCGGCGCGCCTTTTCGAGGGTTTGGGGGCCGAGGTGATGGCCATGGGCTGCGCTCCCAACGGGCGCAACATCAACAAAGCCTGCGGCGCCCTGTTTCCCCAAGCCATGCAGAAGAAAGTCATCGAGTCCCGGGCCGATTGCGGGGTGTCCTTCGACGGCGACGCGGACCGGGCCTTGTTCTCTGATGAGAAGGGGGTTTTGCTGGATGGGGACGCGCTCATCTGCTTCTCTGCCTTGAGGCTCAAGCGCCTGGGCCTTCTGCGTTCCAATAAAGTGGTCTTGACCGTCATGTCCAATTTCGGCCTGCTCAAATTCCTCAAGAGAGAGGGGATATCCGTGGTCTCGGTGCCGGTGGGCGACCGCCATGTAACCGAGGCGATCGAGAAGGAGGGCTTGAGCCTGGGGGGGGAATCTTCCGGGCACATTATTTTCCGGCGTTTCGCGGCCACGGGCGACGGGCTCTTGACGGCCCTACAAACCTTGGCGGCCTTGCGGGAATCCGGGCGGCCTTTAAGCGAGCACCGCAAGAGCTTCAAGGCCGTGCCGCAGGTTTTGAAGAACCTCGCGGTGGCGGCAAAAATCCCGCTCCAGGACTTGCCGCGCCTTCGGAGAAAAGTCGCGCAGTGCGAGCGGGAGCTCAAGGGCGAGGGGCGCGTCGTGATCCGCTATTCCGGCACCGAGCCTCTCTTGCGCATCATGATCGAGGGGCCGAGCCAGCCCCGGATCAAGTCCATGGCCAAAGATTTGGCGCAGACGTACGCGCAGGAAACAGGAAGCAAGGGGAATCCAAGATGAAAATGGGCAATCGCGTGAAATTGGGCGTCAACATAGACCACATCGCCACCTTGAGGCAGGCGCGCCGCGACATCGATCCCGATCCTGTCGCCGCCGCTTTGGTCTGCCTGCGATCCGGCGCGGACATGATCGTGGCGCACCTGCGCCAGGACCGACGCCATGTCCAGGATGAGGACTTGATGAAACTTTGCCGCCTGAAGGGCGACATCCACCTCGAGCTGTCCAGCGTTCCGGAGATGACGGCCATCGCGCTCAAGGCCAAGCCCGATTCCGTCTGCCTGGTGCCGGAGCGCCCGCGCGAGATTACCACGGAGGGCGGCCTGAACCTGGAGGCGGAGCAAAGGCGGTTGGGCAAGGCCATCGCCGCCCTCAAGAAGGCCGGCATCGAGGTGAGCCTTTTCATCGACCCCGAGGCCGGCAGCGTGCGCGCGGCCAAAAAGTTGGGCGCAGACACCGTGGAGCTCTGCACCACGTCCTATTGCCAGGCCCGCGGCCGGGGCAAGGTCCAGGACGAGCTCGAGCGGTTGGAACTGGCCGGGTATCTGGCCCAGGAGCTGGGCTTGAGCCTCCACGCCGGGCACGGCCTCGACTACCACAACGTGGAAGCCGTGGCCCGCATTCCCCACCTCTCGGCCTTGAATATTGGCTTCTCCATCATCGCCCGCGCCGTCTTCGTCGGGCTCAAGTCCGCCGTCTCCGAGATGAAAAACCTGATTTCGTAATTCGGTGACAGTTACCGAATTACCGAAACGGGTCCTTGGATTGACTTTGGCCCGGGTTTGCCCTTTTTGAAAGGTCTGCCGAGCGCGTTTTCCAGTTTCGATACGAACCCATCATCGCCCAGCGGTCGGCCGCTGGTGGTATGGTCTCGGAATTGCTCAAGTTCCTCCGTTCTTAGACACTCGGGGAATTAAGTAACTGTCACCGAATTAGGTATACTGTCCCCGATGTGCGGGATCGTCGGGTACGCGGGCAATAAGCAGGCCTTGCCCTTCCTCATGGAGGGCTTGAAGAGGCTCGAGTACCGCGGCTACGACTCGGCCGGGGTCGCGGTGGCTGGCGTCGGAGAGATCCTGCGCTGCCGGGCTCCCGGCAAAATCGCCAGCCTTGAGGCCGTGGTCAAGGAATCCCCGCTCAAGGGCTTTGTGGCCCTGGGCCACACACGCTGGGCCACTCACGGCAAGCCCTCCGAGGAGAACGCCCATCCCCACGCCGACTGCTCCAAGGACCTGGTGGTCATCCACAACGGGATCATCGAGAATTACCTGGACTTAAAGCAGTTTCTCATCGCCGCCGGGCACGTTTTTGAGTCCGAGACCGACACCGAGGTCGTGGCCCATTTGATCGAGGAAAAGATCAGGAGTTTAAAAGGACCCACCCTGGCAGCGGTTCCCGACTTGCGGGAACCGCTGCTATTTGAGGCCGTGCGCCTGGCCCTGGGCGAGGTGCGCGGGGCCTATGCTTTGGCCGTGCTTTGGTCCCAGACGCCCCAGGTCATCATTGCGGCCAAGACCGCCTCCCCGCTCATCATCGGGCTCGGCCAAGGGGAGAATTTCCTTGCCTCGGACGTGCCGGCCTTCATGGACCACACGCGCCGGGCGGTGTTTCTCGAGGATGGGGAGATGGCGGTGCTTCGGGCCGACCGCTGCACCTTCTTTAGCCTCTCGGGCAAGAAAATTGAGAAAACCCCCACCCATATCCAATGGGACCGGGCCATGGCCGAGAAGGCCGGGTACCGGCACTACATGCTCAAGGAAATCTATGAGCAGTCCAAGGCCTGCGAGGACACCATGCGCGGCCGCCTTTTCCCGCTGAGGGAGGGCCTGCTCGAGCGCGAGCTCGGTATGGACCTGGAGGCGTTGAAGAAGGTCCGCCAGATATTCATGGTGGCCTGCGGCACGGCCTATCACTCCTGCTTGATCGGCAAATACTGGATCGAGAAGTTGGCCGGCGTGGGCGTGCACGTGGAGACGGCCTCGGAGTTTCGCTATCGCGAGACCACCTTGGGCCCCGAGGACCTAGTCATTGCGGTGAGCCAGTCCGGAGAGACCGCCGACACCTTGGCTGCGGTGCGGCTTTCCAAGGAAAAAGGCGCTAAGGTCCTGGCGGTCTGCAACACAGTGGGCTCCTCCATCGCCCGGGCGGCGGACTTTCAACTCTACACCCACTGCGGCCCGGAGTTCGGCGTGGCCTCGACCAAGGCCTTCACGGGGCAGCTCACGGCCCTCATCCTTTTCGCCCTGCATTTCTCCATGGTCCGCGGCGCGCTCTCCGATGCAGAGGGCAAGGCCTTCGTCGATGAGCTCATCAAGGTGCCCGGCTACATCCGCAAGGCCCTGGAACTCGACCCCGCCATCGCGGAGATCGCCAAGAAGTTCAGCCAGAAGGACCATTTCCTCTTCATTGGGAGATACGTCAATTACGCCATCGCCCTCGAGGGGGCCCTCAAGCTCAAGGAGATATCCTACATCCACGCCGAGGGCTACGCCGCGGGCGAGCTCAAGCACGGCCCCATCGCGCTCATAGATAGCGAGATGCCCGTGGTGGCCATCGTCACTCGCTCCCGGCTTTTCGAAAAGATGATCGGCAGCTTCGAGGAGGTCAAGGCTCGCGGCGCCCAGCTCATCGCCCTCATGACTGAGGGGGATCCCAAGCTCAAGGGCGCCGACCATGTCCTGACCGTGCCCGCGGTTCCCGAAATATTGTCGCCCATCGTCAACATCATTCCCCTGCAGCTTCTGGCCTACCACATCGCCGACCTGCGCGGCTGCGACGTGGACCAGCCCCGGAATCTGGCCAAGAGCGTCACCGTTGAATAAATTTGAGCTGGGCGTGGATATCGTAGAGATCGAGCGCATACGCAAGCTTGCCCGCCGCACGCCGAGATTCCTGACCCGCGTTTTTACGCGCGAGGAAATCTCCTATTGCCGGGCCAAGAAAAATCCCTGGCAGCACTTCGCCGTGCGCTTCGCGGCCAAGGAGGCGGTCTGGAAGGCCTTGGGAACGGACGGGGTGAGCCTCAAGGACATTTCCGTGGACCGCGACGCCCGCGGCAAGCCGGGGGTTCTCATCAAGGGCAAGCCCGCCCGGGGCTTTAAGCTCTCTCTTTCCCATAGCGAACATTACGCCCTCGCCGCCGCCATAAAGACAAGATAGGCTGTTTCAGGGTGAGACTTGTCCACCGAACTTCGCGGCGAGGTTTTGTGAATAAGTTAAAATACGCAAATGGGCCGCATACGGCTTGCAACCAAGTTGGACGCTCAGCAAATTCGCGCCATTTACGCGCCGATAGTCATCAAGACGGCGATATCCTTCGAAGTGTCTCCGCCATCGGCGGCGGAAATGAAGCGGCGAATTTCCACTATCCTTCCTCAGTATCCATGGCTTGTCGAAGAGGAAGCCGGGAAAATTCGTGGCTATGCCTATGCCAGTCGCCATCGCGACCGCGCGGCCTATCAATGGGCCGTGGACTTGGCCGTTTATGTGCGGGAGGGCTGTCGCGGTATCGGCATAGGCCGCCGGCTTTACGTTGAGTTGTTCAAAATTCTGAGAGCGCAGGGGTTGTACGCGGCGTATGCCGGCCTCGCTCTTCCTAACCCCGCCAACGTGGCTCTCCATGAATCCATGGGGATGCGGCCCGTCGGAATCTATGACTCGGTCGGCTATAAATTGGGCCGATGGCACGACGTCGGCTGGTGGCAGCTGTCCCTCCAGGACCGGCGGGCGGCGCCGCGGCCTCCCAGGATGTTAAGTAAGTTAACAATGTAAATGACTGGCACCAAAGAAGCGCTGATAAGGCGCAGGCCGGGCGACCATAAGGGGGTCTTCGGGCATGTCCTCATCGTGGCGGGGTCTCGGGGCATGGCGGGCGCGGCAGGGCTGGCGGCCCAGTCCGCGCTGCGATCCGGGGCGGGTCTTGTCACCTTGGCGGTGCCGGAAGGCCTTCAGGCGGGGCTTGCGCCGCGCGTTCTCGGCGCGATGACTTTGGGGCTTCCCGAAAACGCCGAGGGGACGCTGAAGCCCGAGGCCGCCGGGGTTATGGCTGAATTTTGCGCGCGCAAGCGCTTGGCGGTCATGCTGATCGGCCCGGGAATCTCGCTTCATCCCGACACGGCGCGGTTCCTGCTCCTCGCTCTCGAGAAAATCCGCCTTCCTGCGGTCTTGGACGCCGACGCCCTGGGACTTTTGGCGGTCCAGGAGGCCCCTGGCGTGCGCGAGCTCCTGCGCCGGCGCGGCAGCCCCTATGTCTTCACGCCACATCCAGGGGAAATGGCGCGCTGCCTCGGACGCGGGACCGAAGACGTGTCCCGGGACAGGGGAAAATCCGCGCGCGCGCTGGTTCGCCGGTGGGGCGGGGTCGTGGTGCTCAAGGGGCGCGGGACGCTGATTACGGACGGCGTGAAGGTCCATCGCAACCCTACCGGCGGGCCGGGCCTGGCCAAGGGCGGCTCGGGGGATGTTTTGGCCGGGCTCATCGCGGGGCTTTGGGCCCAGAGCCTGGCCTCGGGGCGCTTCGCTGAAAAAGGGCCGTTTTGGCCGGCGGCTCTGGGCTGCTGGCTGCATGGACGGGCCGGGGACTTGGCCGAGAAGGATCTTTCCGCCTGGGCCATGACGGCCGAGGACGTGATTTCCTACCTCCCCCAGGCCTTCCGGGATTTGGCCAAAAAAGAGCAGAGTAAATGATATATTTTTGCGGTGCGAGTTTTTTTCAAGTCCACAACTCCGGAGGAAACTCAGGCCCTCGGCTTGCGCCTCGGCCGTATTCTTGCCGGACTCGACTTGGTCTGTCTCTACGGCGACCTCGGAAGCGGAAAGACCACCTTTACCTCGGGGCTGGCTCGGGGTATGGGCTGCAGAGCCAGAGTGATGAGCCCGACCTTCGGCCTCATGCGTCTTTATCAGGGGAAAAAATGGAACCTCCACCATCTGGATCTGTACCGGGTGGGTTCCAAGGAAACTGGAGACATCGGCATCGAGGATTGCTTGAGCGATCCTCAGGGGGTCTGCGTCATCGAGTGGCCCGAGGCTGGGCTGGCCTACTATCCGGCCGACAGGCTCGAGATCCGGTTCTCGCACGAGCGGGGAGGTAGGGGCCGCAGGCTTTCCCTGCGCTCGCTGGGGCCGCGCTCGAGCTTTCTCCTGAAGGAGTTTAAAAAAGGCCTTAGGGTAGGTCGTGCTGCCCGTCGACTTATTTGCAGTCATACTGCATAATTTATGCAAGTGGATTGCAAGAGAGCAATGAACGTTCGGAATCTTCTCGCCATAAATACGACGGCGGACGCCTTGAGTCTCGCGCTCAAGTCGGGGGAAGATATCTTGACTTTGGAGCGCTCCTGCCGTCTGGGCCAGGACGAGATACTGATCCCGAGCGTCGAAAAGATCCTCAAGAAAGCCGGGCTTGTGTTGAAGAATTTGGACGCCATCGCCGTCGCGAGCGGCCCCGGGCGATTCACGGGCATCCGCGTCGGGATGGCCTATGCCGCAGTGGCCGCGGCCCAAATGGGAATCCCGGCCGTGGCGGTTTCGCGCCTGGAGGCCATCGCCTTCAAATCCTGCGCGGAGCGCCTCTGCGCGGTCGCGCCGGGCTTTCGGGAGGAAAAATTCCACCAGCTTTTCCAGCGCTCAGGCGGCGTCCCGCTCCCCGCCGGGGAGCCCGCGTGGCTGCGCCGGCCAGAGTGGGAGAAGTCCTTCCGGGACCTCCAGAAGGGGGGATGGGTCCTGGTCGAGTTCCCGATCCGCGCCCGCGACCTTCTGGAGCCCGCCCTATTTCATCTTTCCGCCAAGAAGCTCCCCAAATTCGAGCCTCTCTACCTCAAGCCGGCCGGCTATGAAGCCAAGCGTTAGGCCGGCCAGGCCCCAGGACATCGAAGCCCTTTTCGAAATAGAGAAGCGCTGGCCCACCACGCCGGGCTGGAGCCGGGAGCAATTTCAGAGGGAGCTTGATTTCGAGCGTTCCTATTTCGTGGTCTTGGAGCTTGGCGGGCTGGTTCGGGGCTACGCCGGGCTCTGGATCCTGCCGCCAGAGGCCCAGGTCACGACCTTGGCCGTGGCGCCGGAGGCGGCCGGGCAAGGGCTCGGGCGTCTGCTCCTGGGCCATTTGATCGAGTTGTGCCGCGGCCGTGGCTTGAAGAAGATAAGTCTCGAGGCCAGTGCGAAGAACGAGCGGGCCTTGAGGTTGTACCGCGGGTTCGGCTTCAGGGTTGTGGGCCGCCGGGCAAAGTTCTATAATGACGGTTCCGACGCTATCCTAATGGACTTGGCCCTTCCTTGAAACCCAAATTCGTGCTTCTGGCTGCCGTCATGGTCTTGTGCCGCCTTCCGGCCGGGGCGGACCAGCCTTCCTCCGAGAAGGCCCAGGCCGCGCAGCGGCAGTATCTGCGCGCGATCCTTTTGGAGAGGCGTGGCGAGGGAGCCCAAGCCCTCGAGGCCTATGACCAGGCTCTGTCTCTTGATCCGGGCTCGGCCTATGTCGCGCGCCAGGCCGTGGAGTTGGCCCTGGAACTGGGGGATCTCGGCAAGGCCAAACCCTGGGCCCGCAGGGCCCTAGAGCTCGAGCCGCGCCAGGCCCAGTCCCACCTACTGATGGGCAAGGTGGCTTGGGCGGAGGGTGACCTTTCATCGGCCCAGGCCTACTTCGAGAAGGCCCTGAAGCTCGATCCGAAATCCAGCGACTCCATTTTCTCCTTGGGCAGCCTCATCGCGGCCAAGGATCCCAAGAAGGCCAAGGGCCTGCTAGAGACCTTCCTCAAGCAGAATCCCGCCCAGGCCCCTGAGGCCCATTTCGAGATCGCCAAGATCGAGCTTGGGGTGGGGCGCATACCTCAAGCCGAGGAGCATTTGAGGACGGCCATCTCCCTCGATCCCGACATAGACTCGATCCCGATGCGCTATGCCTTGGCTCACGCCTATGAGGCGAGCAAGTCCACGGACTCGGCCTTGGCGCAGTACCAGGCAATTCTCAAGTTCGAGCCCCAGAACGTCGGCTTGATCGACCACGTGGGCCAGCTCTATTTCCTCAAGGGCGATTGGGCGCAGGCCAAGGTCCGCTTCGAGGCGGCCAAGGCCTTGGAGCCGGGAGATCCCCTGGCCAACCACTGGCTGGCCCTGGAGGCGGAGAGGCGCGGGGATTATGCCCAGGCGATTTCCTGCGTCAAGGCGAGCAAGGCCCTCAAGGATGACTCCTCCTTGGTCCTGAGGCTCGGCTATTACTTGACCCAGGCTGGGCGGCTCAAGGAGGCCGTGGCCGAGCTCGAGCAGGCCCTGGCCCGTTGGCCCAACAACGACCAGGTCGCGTATTTCCTGGCCCTGGGCCTCATTGACGTCAAGGAGGAGTCCAAGGCCGCGCGCATGCTCGGCAAGGTCTTGGAGCTCAAACCCGATTTCCGCGAGGCCCGCTACCAGTTGGGCATGCTTTTGGAGAGAAGCGGGGATGTGGCCCGGGCCGAGCAGCAGTTTAGGATATTGCTCGAGAGCAAGCCGGATGACGCTTTCGCGCTCAACTACCTGGGGTATTCCTTGGCCGACCGGGGCCTGCGCCTCGAGGAGGCCGAGGCCTTGGTGGCGCAAGCCGCGCGCTTGGAGCCCCAGAGCGGCGCGTATCTCGACTCCCTGGGATGGGTTCACTTCAAGCAGGGCCGCCTGCAGCAGTCCTTGGGGGAGCTTCTTCAGGCTTTGGAGAAGCTTCCCCAGGACGAGAATATCTGGGAGCATCTCGGGGCCGTCTATTCAGCCCTGGGGCAGAAGCCCTCTGCCTGGTTCACGTTCAAGAAGGCCCAGCTTCATGGGGCGGCCCGGGCCGGCGATAGGGCTGAAGCCATTGGGAAAGGCTTCAGCCCTGAAGAGCTGGGCGGTTTCTATTTGGATTATCTTTCCCGCGCCCAGGGCGGGCTGTCGAGGCTGAGCGCCCTCTGCGCTTTCGAGGTCCGGGCCGGGCGCAAGGCTTTTTCTTACAAGGGCATAATCACCTTCAGCGGCGGCCAGGACTTGTCCTTGGACCTCCTCGGCCCCCTCTACATCCCGCTTTTCCGCATTCGGGCGGGTCGCGACAGCTTCTCCATGGATCCCCTGAACCTCGAGGGGGTGAGGTCCGAGGAAGTCCTGGACGCGGCTTCCCAGACCTTCGACCTGATGCGCGATTATCTTTCCGGGGCCTTATTCCAGGAGCGGCCGGCGCGCTACCATAAGGGCTGGAGAAGGCGCGAGGTCGAGACCGCGGGCCATGTCCTGGTCTTGGATTCAGCGGGGGCGCGCGCGGTCTCGGTCAAGCCCAAAGAGGGGCGCTACGAGCTGTCCCTGGACGAGTTCGATTTCGTGAGGGGCCGCCTGGTGCCGCGCCGCCTGACCGTGCGCGGCCAGGGTCTTTCCATGAGCCTCTCTTGGGAAAGTGCCAATATCGAACATGAAAGTCCAATGCCCCGCTAAGATCAATTTATTCCTCGAAGTGACGGGAAAGCGTTCAGACGGCTACCACCGCTTGGCCACGCTTTTCGCCAAGATCAACCTCTACGACGTGCTCGACCTCTCGATCGGGCCCAGGCCCGGCATCGAGCTCACCGTGGAGGGGGACCGTAACGTGACGGGCGGCGCGGTTTCGGCGGGTCCCGAGAACCTGGTCTGGCGGGCGGCCCAGGCTTTCCTGCGCGCCTTCCGGGTCGGCCGGGGGGTTAAAATCCATCTCGTCAAGCGCATCCCGGTCGGGGCCGGACTCGGGGGCGGTTCCTCGGACGCGGCCGGGACTCTTCTGGGCCTGGCCAAGCTCTTCGAGATCAAACTCGACGCGCGCAAGAAGGCCAGGCTCAGGGCCCTGGGCGCGCGCCTCGGGGCCGACGTTCCTTTTTTCCTCCATCCCGCCCCGTTTTGCCTGGGCACGGGAATCGGGGACCGTTTGAAGCCCATCCGGGTGGCGGGACCCCTTCCCTACATGGTCCTGGTCTACCCCGAAGTGGGGATTTCCACGGCCGAGTCCTATAAAGCTTTGCCCAAGCCCTCCCGTTGCGACGTGTTGACAAGGCTTTCCCATCTTGATAAACTCATCGGCAGTCTCAAGCGGGAAAGGCCTTTGCAAGACTGGGAATCCCTCCTGTTCAACCGTTTGGAACAGGCGGCGGTGCCGGCCTTGTCTCATGTGGAGAGGGCGCGGCGCATATTGAGCCGGCTCGGGGCCAGGGGGGTGAGGATGTCCGGCTCCGGGTCCTCGGTCTTTGGATTCGTCTCTTCCCATGAGGAGGGGGCCAGGCTGCTCAAGCGCCTGCAGGGTTATCCCTGGAAGGTTTTTCTTACCTGCTGTAATGGTTGACACTTTGGAGATCACGGAAATCCGAGTTCATCTGCGCAACGAGGACAAGTTGAAGGCTTTCGCCACGGTGACCTTCGACAACTGCTTCGTCGTCAGGAATATGAAGATCATCGAGGGCAACAAGGGCCTTATTCTATGCATGCCTTCCCGCAAGCTTTCCGACGGCAGCTACAAGGACATAGCCCACCCCATCAACATGGAGTTCCGCAAGCTGCTGGAGGACAAAGTCATGGCCTGTTACGAGGCCGAGATCAAAAAAGAAGCTCCCTCGGCCAAATCATGCGAACCTTTCTGACTCCCAGGTGGTGTAATGGTAACACAGCGGACTTTGAATCCGCTATTCCTGGTTCGAGTCCAGGCCTGGGAACTTATTTAGGCCCTGTCAAGTAATAATATGATCAATTTGGCCAAGCGATTTTGGAGCGAGACAAGAAGCAAGGAGCGAGCATACCCACAGCGGTATGTGAGCGACGAGCGACGCGGTCGCAGCCCAAAAACGCTTGGCCCCTTCGGCCCCTCTCCAAGAATACTGGAAGGGGCCGTCCCTTCCAATATTTTGGAAAGGGACGGGGAGGCCCGAGCTTGGCCGATTTCTTCGTTGCTCCTCGGTCACATAGCTACCGCTATGCTCCCTCGTCGCGCCTCGAACTCGTCTCAAGCTCGGGCCTCCAAATTGATCATATTATTACTTGACAGGGCCTTACGACACCTATGAGCCAGCCACTGAAAAACGCCAAATCTCTCGCCGTCTTGGTTCTCGCCGCCGGGGAGGGGACCCGCATGGAGTCCACCATACCCAAGGTCCTGCACCAGGTCGGCGGCCGCCCCATGCTTTTCTACGTCCTGCGCGTGGCCAACGCCTTGAAGCCCACGGCGATCGGCGTCGTGGTCGGGCATGAGGCCGAGCGGGTCAAGGTCGCCGTCGCCGAGATATCCAAGGACACCGGAATACACCGCCCCATCTCCTTCATCCATCAAAAGAAAGCCCTGGGCAGCGGCAACGCCGTGCTCGAGGCGGTCGGCTTTCTCAGGAAATTCAAGACCATAGTGGTCCTGTGCGGCGACACTCCCCTTTTGACCTACGAGAGCCTCTATGGCCTGGTGCGCAGCCATGAGGAGCAGAAAGGCCAGGTCACCTTGCTCACGGCCAAGCTCGCCAGCCCCAAGGGCTACGGCCGCGTGGTGCGAGGGCCCTTGGGAGACGTCCAGCGCATCGTCGAGGAATCCGTGGCCAGCCACAAGGAGCTCGGCATCAGCGAGGTCAACTCCGGTGCCTACTGCTTCGAGCTCGATTCCCTCTTGGCGGGGATCAAGCTCATCGGGCCCAAGGGCCCCAAGAAGGAGCATTTCCTGACCGACATCATGGAGCTCATCCGCGGCAAGGGCGGCAAGATCAACGCCTACTTGAGCCAGACCTCCGAGGAGGTCCTGGGGGTCAACAGCCGCGTCCAGCTGGCCCAGGCAGAGAGGGTCATGAACCGCAGGCTCCTGGAGCGCTTGATGCTTTCCGGAGTGACCGTGCTCGACCCTGCCTCCACCCACGTCGATGCCGACGTGGAGGTGGGCCAGGATACCATCATTCATCCCTTCACCATCCTCCAGGGCAAGACCAGGATCGGCAAGCACTGCCGCGTGGGTCCTTTCTGCTACATCGAGCACGCGCAGATCGGCAACGAAAGCGAGATTCGCCTTTCCCAGCTGGTCAATTGCCGCATTCTCGAGAAGACCACGGTCGGCCCCTACAGCAACATCCGGCCGGACTCCGTGGTGGGCCCTCGCGCCCGGATCGGGAACTTCACCGAGATCAAGGCCTCTCGGGTGGGCTTCGGCTCCAAGGTCAACCATCTGAGCTACATCGGCGACGCCGAGATACACGAGGACGTCAACATCGGCGCCGGAACCATCACCTGCAATTATGACGGCAAGCTCAAGCACAAGACCACCATAGCGGCCAAGGCTTTCGTGGGCTCCAACGTGAACCTGGTGGCCCCGGTCAAGGTGGGGCGCGGCGCCCGGATCGGGGCCGGCTCCACCATAACGGAGGACGTCCCGGACGCGGCCCTGGCTATCGCCCGGGCCCGCCAGGTCAACAAGACTTAGAAATGGCCAAGACCCAATTTCTGGAGAAATCCATGGGAATGAAGCACAACTCCGCGGCAAGCCTCGCCGCGCCTAGCAAGACCTCCCGGCAGCTTAAGATTTTCTCCGGCAACGCCAACCGCCCCTTGGCCGAGGATATCGGCCGCTACTTGGGTGCTGAGTGCGGCAAAGCCCACGTGGGTCGTTTCGCCGATGGGGAGATCAACGTCCAGATAGACGAGAACGTGAGGGGTTTCGACTGCTACGTGCTGCAGCCGACCTGCCGGCCGGTCAACGAGAACCTGATGGAGCTCCTCATCATGATAGATGCCCTGCGCCGGGCCTCGGCCGGGCGCATCACTGCGGTGATTCCCTACTTCGGTTACGCCCGGGCCGACAGAAAGACCGCGCCCCGCGTGCCCATCTCCTCCAAGCTCGTGGCCAATCTCATCACGACCTCCGGGGCCAACCGCGTCATCACCATGGATCTGCACGCCTCGCAGATCCAGGGCTTCTTCGACATCCCCGTGGATCATTTGTTCGCGGCCCCCGTTTTCCTCGACTACATCCGCAAGAAGAAGCTCGCCAGCCTCGTCATCGTCTCTCCGGACG
This sequence comes from Elusimicrobiota bacterium, assembly GCA_016218575.1. Taxonomy (NCBI): domain Bacteria; kingdom Pseudomonadati; phylum Elusimicrobiota; species Elusimicrobiota bacterium. The sequence continues at coordinate 175,149 of JACRDN010000020.1, read as the reverse complement.
TGGGAGGGGTGGAGAGGGCACGGGCATTCGCCAAGCGCTTGAACGCCCACCTCGTCATCATCGACAAGCGCCGGCCCCGGCCCAACGAGGCCTCGGTTTACAACATCATCGGGAACGTGAAGGGCAAGAATTGCGTCATCTTGGACGACATGGTGGACACGGGCGGCACCCTCACCAAGGTCGCTGGCAAGATACGGGAGGCCGGGGCCCTCAAGGTCTACGCGGCTTGCGTGCACGGAGTTCTCTCCGGCGCGGCCCGGGACTTGGTGGAGCAGTCGGCCTTGGAGGAGATGATCCTCACCGACTCCATTCCCGTCCACCACCTCGAGGGCGGCAAGATCAAGGTGTTGTCCATCGCCTCCCTCATGGGAGAGGCTATTTTGCGCAATCATCAGGGCAAGTCGATCAGCGCGCTGTTCGTGTAGCCGCATCTGGGAGAAGACACCATGGAAGAGCTTAAGCTAGTCGTCGAGAAACGGGACGGAAAAAACACCAAAGGAGAGCTGTCCACCTTGCGGGCCGCGGCCAAGATACCGGCCGTGATCTATGGAGGCGACAAGCCCCCGGTCCAGGTGGCTCTCTCGGAGAAGGAGCTGCTGGCCGCGCGCAAGAAAGGCGGAGTCAACGCCATCCTCCATCTTCAGCTGGGCAAGGCGCAGGAGACCGTGATCGTCAAGGAGCTCCAGCGCCATCCCGTGACCGAGCGGCTGGTCCATGCCGACTTTCAAAGGATTTTGCTTACGCAGGAGATCGAGGCCAAGGTGCCCCTTCAGATCATGGGCGAGGCCCCCGGGGTCAAGAACTCGGGCGGGATCCTCCAGCATGAGCTGCGCGTCCTGAGCGTGAAGGCCCTGCCGACCCACATCCCTCAGTTCATCGAGGTGGACGTCACCGGCCTCGAGCTCAACCAGGCCGTGCACGTCAAAGACTTGAAGGTCGGATCCGACCTCAAGATCCTCGACGATGCCGAGCACATCGTGGTGCACGTCACCCAGGTTAAGGAAGAGGTCGCCGCCGTGGCCGCTCCCGCGGCCGGCGAGGAAGCCGCCGCGACCGCCGCCGAGCCCGAGCTCAGCGCCACCAAGGGCAAAAAGGACGAGGAAGGCAAACCCTTGCCCAAGGCCGCCGCGTCCGCGGCTCCCGAGAAGGGCAAGGAGCCGGCCAAGAAAGAGGGAGCTAAATAACGGCGGCTGGTCTGCGCCTCATCGTAGGGCTCGGCAATCCGGGTCCGCGCTACGCTCGAACCCGCCACAACGCGGGCTTCAGACTGGTCGATTTCCTGGCCGGGCCGGAGGCCTCTTGGAAGGATTTCAAGGGCCTGGGGGAGTTCTCCCACCTCTCCCCGCTGATTTTGGCCAAGCCCCTTACCTACATGAACGAATCCGGGCGCTTCGTGGCCGCTTTCGCCCATTACCACAAAATCGAGACGAACCGCATCCTGGTCTGCTTCGACGACGTGGCCCTGCCGCTGGGGAGGCTGCGTCTGAGGCCCCAGGGCTCGGCCGGGGGCCAGAAGGGCATGCAGTCCATCATCGAAGCCTTGGGGACCCAGGAAATCGCGCGCCTGCGCATCGGCGTCGGCCCCCAGCCGGCAGGTGTGGATTCCGCGGATTATGTTTTGGCGCCGTTCACGCCCCTTCAGGAAAGGGAGCTCTCGAGTGTGCTAGAATCAGCCGCGAGCGCCGCGCAACGGGCGGCCCGGGATGGCCTTCCGGCGGCGATGAGCGAGTTCAATCGAGAACACCATGGATCCTCTGCTTAAAATCAGCCTCGGGACGGCCTCTTTCCTCCTGGGCCTTGGCTACTTGTACAGACCCGACCTTATCGAGAGAATGAACACCTTCCTGCGCGAGTACCTTCTCAATGACGCCTACATAGCGCTCGAGCGCAGGAAATGGGGGGCCTTTTTTCTCTTGATCGGATTCCTTCTGCTCTACATGGGATTGAGCGCTCTCGGGAGATGAGCTTCCTCGAGCTGGGCCGGGAGATATTCTCCTGGGTCGAGTCTCACCTTGAGCCCGGCGCGGAGGCGGAATTGTATCTTTCCCGCGCCGAGGAGCGAGGCATTGAGCTTCGTCAGGGGCGCCTGGAGGGGGCTCATCAGTCCTCGAGCGAGGGCCTGGGCCTGCGCGTCCTGGCGGGGGGCAAAATGGGATTCGCCTGCGCGGGAGGCGCCAGCGTGGAGACCGCCAGGGGGCTTCTTTCCCGCGTCATGGAGCAAATGCCCCACCTCGAAACTGATCCCGACAAGGTGTTCCCGGAGGCGGCCCCGTCGCTTGCGGATACGGCTCTCGAGGCTTCCTTATGGGACGAATCCCTCTTTACGGCTCATTGGGAGAAGGTCTTGCCGCAGCTTGAGGCCATGCAGTCCGAGATACTGGCCTTCGACAAGAGGATCAATTCGGTCCTGCGCCTGGGCTACGGCGAATCGCGGGGCGAGGTCTCCATTCTTAACAGCTGCGGCGTCGCCGCTCTGGAAAGAGGGGGATCGGCGAGCGTGGGCTTCTCGGCCTTAGCCAAGGAGGGGGAGGACTCCCAGGTGGGGTCGGCCTACCAGTCGGCCCGCCATAGCAAGGATCTCGATTTTAGGAAAACGGCCAAGGAGGGCGCTTGGCGGAGCGCCGCTCTGTTGGGCGCGCGCAAGCTTCCCACCGGCCGGCGTTCCGTGGTCTTCGACCCCTGGGTGGCCGGCGAGATACTGGATCTCGTGGCGGGGCTTCTTTGCGCGGATCAAGTCCAGCGCGGCAAATCCCTTTTGGCCGGCAAAATAGGCAAGCGAGTGGCCTGCGGCCTTGTCACCTTCGTGGACGATCCCCGGCGCTTGGGAGGGAGCTCCAGCTCCCTTTACGACGATGAGGGCTGCCCGACAGCGCGCAAGATCATGATCGACCGGGGGATGCTCCAGGACTACTTTTACGACTCCTACACCGCGCATAAGGAGGGGCGCCGAGGTAACGCCAGCGCCGGCCGCGGGTCCTATAAGGGCCTGCCCGGGCCGAGCTCCACCAATTTCTACTTGGCTCCCGGGTCTGTTAGCCGGGAGCAGATTATCTCGGACACCAAGGATGGGATACTGGTCCTCGACGTCATGGGAATGCATATGGCCGATCCCATCTCCGGGGAGTTCTCCGTGGGCGTTTCCGGCATCTCGATCGAGAGGGGACGCTTGGGTTCCCCGGTAAAATCAGCTATGATTTCCGGCAATCTCTTGGAAATTCTGGGCGGCATAGACGCGGTGGGAAACGACCTTGCCTTCTATGGGAGCCTGGGATCGCCCACCTTCCGGGTGGCGGGCATGAGCGTGGCTTAGCCCTTAAACTTCCCGGTCGATCACGACATGGATGCCGCGCTCGCCGGCGCGGACCGGATCGGGAAGCTTTCCCTCCAGATCTCCCTTGATCGGCTTGCCGACATTGCCGTGGGTGTTCATCTGGACGTGAAGGCTCAATGGTCCTTGCGGGCGCGAGCCCGGCACCAGCAAGTCCTCCTGCCCCAGGCTGAAGGAGACCGGAAACTGCGGATTGACGATGCGCCGCACCGCGACGGGCACTCCTCCCTGATTCTTGGCCACGACGAACAGCACGGAGTTGTTTCGGGGCAGCTTGTTCTGGAGCGGGGCCGCGATGGTGATGGTTCCGGAGAGGGAAAAGGGACCCGCGATAAGGGAGCAGCCGCCCAAGAGCAGGGCCCAAGCCAGATGGAGGAAGCGCGCCATCGCGCCTAGACGTTCTGCATGGGAACCGCCGGCTCCCGGTTCTTGAGGACGGCGAGAAGTATGTACGTGCTGTTGAGGGCGAGCCCCGCCAGAAAAAAGTAGGGCGGAGCCACGGGCAGGAAGAACCACGCGGCTTGTAGCCCCGCCGCCAAGGTCTGGGCGTAGACGCAAATCCCAAGCAAAGAGCGATAGGAGAGATTTGTTCCCGCCGCGGCGTTGAACAGCAGGGCCAGCAGGGAATAAAGCAAGGTTGCCCAGGCCTTCCAGGCTAGGAAGAGCAGGAAAATCCCGGCGAAGACGATGGGATAGAGGAAGCGGCTCAAGGCTTGCTGGGCCTCCCGGAAAAAGGCCGGGCCTATGACCACCGGCTTGGGGGAAACGGCCGTGCTGAAGTCATGGACGGCCAGTTGGCCGCGGTTTTTCATGATGTAGAGGGCGTTGGCGGTAAGATATGCCGAAACCTTTCCGGCCGCGAGAGTCTCGGGCGTCACCGGCTCGGCGCGCGCCGTGTCTATGGTGACCGCGATCTCGGGGATCTTCGGGTGCCGGATGGTGAGCGGCTGGGGCGCGGTAGAGGAAAGCTTTCCGCCCTCGAAAGTCAAGGGGGGTGTTGAGCTTGCCAGCCACTGGAAGGTGTCGTCTATGGCCGGGCCGACCTTGACCTTGAAGGCCACAGTGGCCGCGAGGGAGAAAAGCAGCGATAGATAGCATAGATAGAGGAACACCCGCCCGAGGGATTTCTTGGCCACCTCGCGGTAAAAGGCGAGGCTTGCCACGCTGCTCAAGGGTTCCAAGACCATTTTTTTATTCTAATATATTCGGGCAAGCGTCTGGCGTCCAAAATACGCTTTCGCAAGGAGATTCACATGAGAAAAATGGCGTTGTTGGCAGGCATCCTTTCCTTGTCCTTGGCCGCCTTTGCCCAGGAGAACACCCAATCCGCTCCCCCGGAGCAGACCCCCTCGGGTACCCAGCCCGCGGTTCCGGGTGAAAGGCCGGCCATTCCCGGCAATCCCAAAGCGCGCAAGCACCATCGCGCGGAGCGCCGCGCCAAGAGGCTGGAAAAGCGCGCCGAGAAGCTGGAGCGCCGCGCCGCGCACATGCACCATAAGGCCGAGAAAATGCATCAGCACGCCGAAGGCATCCCCGCTGGGGAGAAGCACGGCGACCATCAATAATCGGTTGCAAGGGAGAGCTTCGAGGCCGGCGGAGGTCAGTAACTTCCGCCGGCCCCCTCGTCTTGGGGGACCGGCAATAAGCGATAAATGGCGGCTCCGGACAATCTTTCCAGCCCTTCAAGGAAGGCGGCGGGAGCGCCCGGTTTTAGCGCCTCCATTTCCCGGTCCAATTCCGCCCAATTCCTGAGACCCGCCTCCAGATTCTCCTCGTAGGGAGCAAAGTCGGGCAGGCGCCGGCTTTCCTGCCAGCCTTTGGCCTTGAACTCGAGGGCCAAGGTCCTGATTTCCTTCAGAGTCTCGATTTGAGCCCGCTCCATGTTGTTGAACGCCACCTTGGTCGCCAAATGCGCCAGGGCTAGGTTGGAGAAGAGAAGCCGTTCCCGCAAGTTCCTGATTTCAGGCACATGGGGCTCGATCCATATATAATGCCCGCCCTTGGGCTTGACCAGCCCCAGCCCGCCCCAGACCGTCTCCAGCACCGAATCAGGGTCAGCGCCATGGATCACGTCCTCGCGCGTCTCCTGGACGGCCAAGAATGCTTCTTGGGCTTGGTGCGTCGTTTGGGCGAACTCGTCTAGGATGTCGTAGAGCGCTTTTATCAATGCTTCCGAGGCGCAAGACAGGTCGAGGGTCTTGACGAAATTCTTCAGATCCTGATTGGCCTCGACCGCTTTCTCCACCGCGCGCTCGCTGGTATGCGGCGGGTCTGAATTGATTTTATTGGGGAGTAGGGCCTCCGCTCTGAAAGCCAGGCCGAGAGCGGCTGAAAGAATCAAGATTGAAGACTTTACCACAACTCATCATAATCAACTTGCCTCCCTCCTAGTATGAGACTAAAGGCCCAGTTTGAGTTGCCCTTAAGGCCCAGGCCGCCGGCAGACTAGCCACGCCGAGCCCGCCAGGACCAAGGCCCCCGTGGCGGTGAGGACAACGAGGCAAAAGCCCAGGGGAGCCAGGGGCGCGGCCGAGAGCCCGCCCAGGGCCAAGGACTGCTGGAGGGCGGAGACCCCGTAGGTCACGGGGTTGATTTTCATCACGGCCTGCAGCCAATGGGGGGCCGTGGCGATGGGGAATAGAGCTCCGGAGAGCATCCACATGGGGATGAGGAAGAGGTTCATGATCGCGTGGAAGCCCTGGGTTGAGTCGAGCAGCCAGGCGATGCAGAAGCCGATCCCGGTGAGGCTGAGAGAGCAAAGCCCCAAAGTGAGCGCGGCCAAGGCGTAGCCCGAGGCCGTGACCGGGATGCCGGCGGGCTGGGCGAAAATCAGGAAGGACAGCCCTTGCAGGAAGCCCACCACCGAGGCCCCCAGGACCTTGCCCAGCACCAGGCTCAGGCGCGGGATGGGAGCCACCAGAACGGTCTGGAGGAAGCCCCCATGCCTGTCCTCTATGATGGAGATGGTGGAGAACACCGAGGTGAAGAGCACGATCAGCACCAAGGTCCCCGAGAAGAAGTATTGGAGGAAGGTCATGCCCTGGGCGGAGCCCGGCATGCGAAAAGAGGCGCCGAGCCCCGAGCCGATGAGGAACCAGAAAACGATGGGCGGGGTAAGCGCCCCGATGACGCGGCTCTTGTCGCGGTAGAAGCGCACGAGCTCCCGCTCGCACAAGGTCCAAACCGGAAGAAGCCGGCTCACGCCCTCTCCCCCGGCGCCCAGAAGCGCCGGCCGGTGTGGTGGATGAACACGTCCTCGAGGCTGGGCTTTGACAGGCTCACGGTCTTGATCGCCCCTGGAAAAGACTCCACGAGCTGGGGGATGAAGGCGTGGCCTTCCTTTTTTTCCAGGCGCAGGAGCCCGTCCACGAGGCTTGCCTCCAAAGAGAAGCGCTCCCGTATCTGGCCTTGTAGGGCCGGGGGGTTTTCCGCCTCGATAGAGATCACGTCCCCGCCGATCTCGGACTTGAGCTCCAAGGGAGCGCCCTGGGCCGCTATTTTTCCCTGGTCGAGGAGGACGAGCCTGTCGCAGCGCTCGGCCTCCTCCATGAGGTGGGTGGTGACTAGTATGGTGACTTTGCTCGAAGTTTTTAAATCACCTAGGTGCTCCCATAGGTCCTTGCGCGCCCCCGGGTCGAGGCCGGTCGAGGGCTCGTCCAAGAGCAGGAGCTGGGGGCGGTGCAGGAGGCCCTTGGCAAGCTCGACCCGCCTCTTGAGCCCTCCGGAGAGGGACTCGGCCAAGTCCTCGGCCCGGTCCTTCAAGCGGTAGCGCTCAAGCATTTCCTCGATGCGGCCGGAGAGCTCTGCGCCGCAAAGGCCGTAGAGGCGCCCTTGATGGCGCATGTTCTCCCTTACGGTAAGCTTGGGATCGAGGCTCGGGCTTTGAAAGACCACGCCTAGGAGCGGCCTGATCTCCCTAGGCTGGGAGGTCAGGTTGAATCCGAACAGGGAGACGCTCCCCGAACTGGGGGTGAGATATGTCGAGAGGATTTTAAAGAGAGTGCTTTTTCCTCCGCCGTTGGGCCCCAACAGCCCGAAGGTTTCCCCGGTCCGGACCTCGAAGGAAACATCCGAAAGGGCCTGCCGGGCCGGGATTTTCCCCTTGGCTGGGTAGACGTGGCACAGACCAGAAATGGAAACGACGGTGGAAGTGGTCACAGTCCCTGCCAGACAGTCTCCGACTGTCCGGCTTTTTTGTTGGCCCAGCGCGCGGCCGTGAAGAGATAATCGGAAAGCCGGTTGAGGTACACGAGAATGCCCTCGGGAAGGCTTTCCGACGAGGCGAGCAAGGTGGCGCTTCGCTCCGCCCGGCGGCAGACGGCCCTCGCCAAATGCAAAGACGCGCCCGCAGGCGAGCCTCCGGGGAGTATGAACTTGTCCAGAGGAGCGAGTTCCGCCGTCATGGCGTCTATCTCGCTTTCCAGGCGCTGGCTCGCGTCGGGCGGGATTCCCCGGTCGAACGGAGCGGAGAGCTTGCCCAGGCGGTCCGGGGGCGTGGCCAGGAGCGCTCCCACCACGAAAAGCTCCTCTTGAATGCGGGATAGGCTGCGGCGGAGCTCCGCCGCGCCTTGGTCCGCGCCTAAATGGGCGAGGGCCATGCCGAGACAGGAGTTTAGCTCATCAACTTCGCCGTAGGCCGCGACCCGGGAGTTGTGCTTGGGCACGCGGCCCCCGCCCCACAGCCCGGTCTCGCCCTTGTCGCCTGTTTTTGTATAGATTTTCACCAAATTCAATTTTGCCAAATTCAAGAGGCAAAAAACAGGCTCGCCCGAAGGGCGAGCCTGTTGCGGCTATGGTTTATTTCCCTGATCTTATTGCGTATAACCCATTTCAAAACCCCAGGCCTGGCCCTTGTCGTCCACAACGACGAGGATATTTGTGGCCCAATCATCGCCGCTGCCCTGGAAGAAGAATAGGTTCTTGATTCCAGGAGCCTTGAGTTGCTTGGCGACGGGTTGGAACAAATCCCCCGGGCCGTCACCGGCGGCCATGAAGTCGGCGACGGCCTGCTCCCCTTTGGAGGATAAGCCGGCTCTTTTCCCGATTCCAAGGGCGCGGGCCGCGGCTTTGGCGCTTGAGTCTCGGCCTAGCCTCACGGGATACAGGAACTGAGAATCCTCGCGGCCGCTTTCCTCTTGGACGTCCTTCCAGAGCGCTAGAATCTGCTTAAGGCTGATTCCCGAGGGGTCGAGGGCGGCCTTCATGGCGTTCTCCTCGTTGGATTTGGACAAGGCCTCTCCCAGCAGCAGATGGCTGCTTATGATCCGATCCTCTCTGACGTAGCCCTCGCGATCAACGGCCTGGGAGAGAATGCTTAAGGCATATTCCCGGGCTATTCTCTTGAAGGTTCGAGGCCGAGCCTGCTTCTGGCCCAGCCGGGTCAGCATTTTCTCCAAAGCCTCTCCCAGGGATAGGTCGAAAGAGGACGGCCCCAACGTCGTCAAGACGCGGATATTGCCCAGGGTGACTGTCTTGATTTCAGGATGCTGCTCCAGGGCCCGATCCAATCGCTCGGACAACAGGGCCTCGAAGACCACCGCCGCCTCGCCGGGACGCGAGCGGGCGAGGACGGTCGGTTTTACGGCGGGGAAATCGACATTTTTAGAAATGCCGGTGTTCACTCCAAGAGCGGCCTTGTCAAAGAAAGCCCCCAAGATGCGGTGCGCCGCGGCGATGTCGTGGACCACCATGGCGTCTTGCAAAGCCGAGGATATTTCCTCTGGTAGAGGGGTGATGCCCGTGTTTGCGCGGCGCGTCAGCATAGCTGCCTGCCGAGGCATATGGACCAGAGGAAGGAGAACAACGCGGTTCTCATGAAGGATGGCTCCCACAGGGCCCGCCGCCAGGAGACCCTTGGCCGTTGTTTTAAACTGGGGATGGGACGCGAAAGCGTTCTGCGGCTCGATTTTGCGGAGACCCTTCAGGCTCGTACCGGGCTGGATCACCAGCATGATCGGCAGAGGCCTTCCTTTTGGAGACGCCTGGCGCGCGGCATGGGACGATGGGGGCTGAATCAATAAGGCTGCGACGGCGAGCCATGCCGAGAGACTCAAATGTTTTATATTCATACTCTTCTCCTCGATAATAAAACTATCAACGGAGCTATTTTAGATAAGGAAGCTTCCGGCTGGCATAGGCCCAACGGGACGTGGACGGCCAGGCTAAGGGCCTATATCCTGATAGGCCTTAAGGGCTCGCCCTAAAGGAATTTGCGGTTCTGCTTGAGGCTTTTCTCAAGCCATTGGCGCAAAGAGGCCCTAGGCTTGTGGTTGGGGAAGAGCTTGGCCGCCTCGACCAGTAGCTTGACGGCCCCGGCCGCGTCCTCCAGGCGCACCTTCTCCGGGGCGATGGTCTCGGCGCCCCAGCCGTTGTGGTAGTTGACCAAGGGGATGGCCAAACCCGAGGCCTCGTAGCCGAAGGCGAGATACGCCGTGGCCTCGCAGGAGCCTCCGGTCAGGCGGAGCTTCTGGGAGGCGACGCCTTTCTTAAGGAGGATTTTGGCGGACTCCTCCAACAGGGCCGTCAGATTGAGATCGAAAAGGCAGGCCTTGTCTCCCACGCGGATGACCGGTCCCTTGCCCGGCTCGGCCCCCGGCATCTCCCTGGAGGTCTCTATCGAGAGCACGCAGTCGCCCGGGTCCACGGCCTTCTCATGGATGAGCGCGAGCGCCCCCATGAAGCCCACCTCCTCGGCCCGGTGGAGTATGACGGTCAGATTGGTTTTGACGCCGGCCTCGACCACGCAGCGCAGGGCCTCTAAGGACATGGCGCAGCCCAGCAGGTCGTCTATGGATCGCGAGGCCAGCCAAGGGCCTTGGATGGAGAAGGGAGTGAGATCGAGTATGGCGAAGGCGATCTTCTCCCGTCCTGGGGGCGGCGTGGTCCAGCGGATGGGGTACAGCCCCTCGCCGGAGCTTCGCTCGAGAATCCCTCGGGCCAGGGGGACATTGTCCGCGGAGTTCTTGGTGAACGCCTGCACCGCGCAGCCGGGGAGAAGATGCGGCGGGAGCCCTCCTTTCAAATGGGCCAAGGCCCCCTGGGCCGTCACCCGGGACAAGTGGAAGGCCGGATGGTCGAGATGCCCGGCCAAGGCCAAGGCCGGCCCCGGGCCCCCGTTTTGGTAGCGCGCGATAATCCCGCCGCGGTGGCGCTTCACTTTGACGCGGGAGCCGAGATTCTCTTTGATCCAGGCCAGGGCCTTCTTTATGACCGACTGCTCGAAATAGGGGGCTGTGGGCACCGAGGTTAAATTCTTGAAGATTTCCACGCAGGGGCTGATCATGGAGAGAGTGTAACATTACTCGGCCAGCCGTGGGCCTTTCGGCCCAGCCTCCATGGGCCTTAAGATTTGCCCAGGCTTGGGCCCAAAGACACCTGTCCGGCGTCATGCCTGACGCTACCCTATTGAAACTTAATAGGACCCCCGAGGGGTTCCCAGGAGAAAAGGCATGAAAGGATTATGTTTCGGCGTCTTGAACGTTTTCGTTCCGATTCAGCTCTTCGCGCAGGCCCCCGTCGTGGGCACGCGCGAAGTTGCCGTGGTCATCGACAGAAAGCAGAGCCGAGAAATCCCCTGCCCCATGCTTCCCGGGACGATGACGATAACGCAGTCGACCGATGAGAGAGTTACAGTTCGTTACAGCCTGTCGGAGAGCGGCAGAAAGGTCGGTTTGATGTTCTGGGATTCCGGGGCGATCAGCATTACGGATGATAAGGGTGTTCTTATCGCCCAAGCCGAAGATACGGATGTCGCATCCTCCGAAAGGACTACCTTGGTCCGTGATTGCCATGGCGACATACTCGGTTCCATCTCTGAAATTATGACGCCCGAGCTTTCCAACGCCGACAAGACGCGGACTTTCGTCTTGAGGAACCCGATCAAGGCCGTGGCCGCTGGTTTTGTTAAGGATCACGGATTCCAGCTTCGCAGCGAGGGAACCGGCCGTTCGCAGCTTGACGAACCGACACTATCCATCGTCAACATAAAGACGGGGGAAATGACCTATTTTGACGGTCCCAAAGCTGTCCTTGTGATGAAAAAGGGCGACAAACTTTTGTATTCAAATCCTTCCTCGGAGCTCAACGATGCCGTGGCCCTGGCCGCCGTGGCCTTGAATGAGCAGACCTTGAATTTGATAGACCAACTGAAACCAATTTTCAGCAACCCCAGGCGTGGGCCGCAAGGCATAGACCGCGGCCGGTAACATCTCTTTGGGAGGAGGAAAAATATGAAACGCGCGACGCGATGCATGACGACAGCCGCGGCCTTGCTGGGCCTTTGCGGCCTGGCCATGGCCCAGACCGGGGAGGACCCGAGTCCTTGGTATCCCAAGCACACGCCCCACCGGCAGAACGAGTTCCGGGGGGAGTTCCGCGTTGACAAGATCAGCGACGAGGCCGTCCTGGATGCGGCCCTGGCCCGGGTCGTCACTCTATTGCCCAAGGACCAGCGGCTGATGCTGGCCCGAGGACTGCAATTCGTGGTGGGGCGCTCCCCGAAGAATCTGGCCGACACGGTTCTGGGCTGGGGGCCGGAGGATGACCAGGACTACGTCTACCCGAGCCGGACCTTTTATCCCCACGGGAGCATCAAGGTCAACATCAGCTTGAGGATGATCGAAGCCCTGCGCGCCGCCGAGGAACTGCGCCAGGCCGCAAAGGCCCCCGGGACCTTCTATGATTTCCAGGGGAAAATCATCGAGCTGCGCTGGAGGCAGGACGAGCAGGTCCTGGCGGTCCAGGCCATAGACGATCTTTTCCATCGCGTGGCGGTGCACGAGATAGAGCACGCCAAGGAGTACGTCGAGAAGCCCGTCAACGCCTTGTCCAAGCCCGAGCAATGTCCGGAAGGCCTCTGCGACGCGGAGAGAATCGGGGACACGCGCCAAAAGGCCGAATACGAGTTCCGCGCCCTGAGAAGGGATTTCGAGGTGCGCAAGCTCCAGGACCCCCGCGTCTACCTCGCCGCGGCCCAGCTTCTAAGGAGGCATTCCGACCTGCTGACCCAGAGGATCAAGAACCTTCCCGAGAGGCTCGAGCTGGCGGCCAAGGAAACCGGGGTGGAAATCAGCGATTTCCACAAGACCTACTATGAGGCCACGCATATGGTGCCTTCGCTCGCCTGGGCCTACCTGAAGACGACCGCGGAGACCAAAGTGGAGCATGCCAAGAGCCTGTCGGACATCCAAAAGTACTTCGACTTCAACTGCGGCCAAAACGAGCTGAAGGCCAAGGACGTCCTGACCGATGATTACCCCTACCTCGCCCCGGTGTTCAAGGCGACTGTGGGGACCTCGAAGTGCCCGTGACCTGGTTTTAACGGGGCCAGGCGGCGGAGGCTTCTTCGTAAAGCCGGAGAGCCTCCCGCCGCCGGCCCAGCCGGACCAGGACCCGGGCCAGGAAAAGCTTGAGCTCTCGAGCCCTGCGGCGCCTCAGCACCCCCGCCACGTCGAGCTTGAGCGCGCCGTCGGGTGCCACTCGCGGATTATAGTAAGAGATGTCGTAGATGGGAGCCGGGGCCGGCGTCTCGGCGGAACCCCGTCCCGCCTCGTAGACCCTGAAGTCCTCGTTTTGCGACAGAAGCCTGAAATGCTTGAGCCTCTCCGGATGGAAATGGAAAAGAACCGCGGCCGTGTCGGGCTTGAGCCCCATGCTGCCGGAGGCGTAGCGCGGGCCGTCCGGGGTCTCGTCGAGGATCATGTCCGCTCCATAGACGAACAGCGCCGCCTGGTATTTTTTGCAATAGGCGGCGAATTCCTCCTCTCCCGAATACAGGGCTTTTAGGAATTCCATGGTCTTGGCCCTTATCTCCGGCGCCTCGAACTTGGGCTGGAGGAGCACGGGCTTCTCGGCGTAAGCCAGTATCGAGGCCGACAGGCCATAGGAGGCTAGGACGGGCTCCGCGCCTTTCCTGGCCTTGAGCCAGTCGAGGAGATCCTTCTCGTTGTTCCAGGAGAGGCCGGGCTGGCTTTCCTCCCGGGACAGCGACGCCGAGAGCCTCATGAACGGGTTGAGGGGCGAGGCCGGGGCCGCGGCCTTGAAGCCCTCGGCCAAGGCGACGAAGGCGAAAAAGGCCGCGAGTCCCGCGCTTTGCCGCCTTCGCCCGGGCAGGCGCAGGGCCGCCGCCGGCAGCAAGAAAACGGCGAAGGGGAGCAGTCTTGAGACCAGAACCGTGCCGAGGCCGTAGAGGATGAGGAGCGCGTCAATCAGCATCTCGGCCGGGGACGGTGGCTCGCTCTTTTCCCTTTTTAAGAGCGCGAGCAGCCGGGGAAGAAGCATGAAAGCGAAAGGCAAAAGGCAGAACACCAGAAAGCCCGGCTCCGGGGAATTGAAGGGGCCCGTCCACAAAAGCCGTGCCTCGGGCGAAAGCGCGGCCGGGTCCAAGGGCTTGACGAGGCCGTGGCGCAGCTTCTCGAACAGCAGAGCGTAAACGTGGCCGAAGGAGCCGTGCCGGCCGGCCAAGGCATGGCGCAGGGAAGGAAACATCAAGCCCGCCGCGGCGGCCGACCCCAGCTGGCAGGTCAGGCTAAAACGCAAGCGCCGGCGGGCCTCCGGCTCGCGCCGTCGGCGCCAATAAACGCAGGCATAAGCTGCCAGAAAACTCGCCCAGTAGAACGGCGCGAAGTGCCAGGAGCCCAAGGCCATGGCCATGCAGAGGCCGGAAACCGCGGCATGGCGCTTGAAGCGTGTTTCGGCCGGGTCCAAAGCCCCGCACAGGGCCGCCAGGCTCAGGTGGATGAGGGGCAAAGCCAGGCTTTCCAAGCGGTAGCTTCCGATGAGATTGGAAAGCCCCGCCCAGGACAGAGCGTAGGCCGCGGCCGCGGCAAGGGAGACCGCCCGCGACCGGGAAAGGCTATAAGACAGGAAATAAAGGGCGAGGATGGACAGGCTCGAGGCCGCGGCCGCCCAGACCAGGACGAACCAGCGCAGGCTCGGGGCAGGGAGCCCGAGCGCCTCCAAGAGACGCAGGCAGAGACCCGTCGCGTATTCCATGAGGAGGGCCTGCTCCCGCCTGGGATGGGCCCCCTCGGGGTATTGGGCGTCCCGGTCGAGCTCTGGAATGTTCCGGCCTTGCGCCACCATCCGGGCGTAGCGCAATTGCATGGCGCTCTCGGAGCGGAAGTAGCCGAGCTCGTCCTGGGCGTCGTAGCGCGGCTGGGCCAAAGACAGGCGGAGCTTCAAATTGACGCTTAGAAGGGCGATGGCGGCCAGGAGAAGGGCCGCGGTGAGCTTCTCGAGGGGAATGCGGGACATTGCCTCTAGGGGGCCATAACTGGTAAAATGTACCAAGTTTTTCGGCGCGTTCGTCTAGCGGCCTAGGACATCGCCCTCTCAAGGCGGAGATCACGGGTTCAAATCCCGTACGCGCCACCACTTCCCCTTTTGCCGAGGCGCGTGTTCCAAGAGGCCCCGAGGCCGACCAGCATCCCGCAGGACAGGAGCATGAGGTTGGCTAGGACGAAGATCCCGCCCAAAAAGCCTCCCGCGCCCCCCATAAGCTTCAGGAGCTTGCCGACCATGAAGAGTCCCGTCAAGAGAAGGTAGCCTATCCCGACCCCGGCCAAAATCCCGGGCATGGCGTATTAAAGAATACGCGGGGGCCGGGAGGAAAGTTTCAAAAACTCCCTGGGCCTTACCAGAGAATCCAGAATGCGTCGGCCTGGCAGGACTGCTGGACCCCGTTCCAAACCAGGGGCGAGTAATACTCCCGCTCGCCGCAGGCGTAGACGCAGCGCCTTTTGGGGAGGTCGATGTATTTCTGGGTCCACACCCCGAACGGGCAGCGCGGGGGCTTGGTGGAGCCCGCCGGGGTCTTGGGCGCGGTCCGCAGGCCTATCTTGATCTTGAGGGGAGCGGAGGCTTTCGCTCCGAAGCCGCGGTATTCTTTCACGGAATAGCCCGACATTTGCAGCTGCACTGGATTTGGATTCTCCAATAACTCCGCGTAGAAGTAACTGCCTGCAAATCGCAATTCTTGGTCAATGGGGAAAGGCCCCAAGGTCGTTCCGTCTTTGGTGAGAATAGTCGCCGAGCCGACGATATTCCCAGTGCCTGCGATGTGGCCCCCTGCGGATTTTGCGATGCCGCTCACTAAAGCGTAGCCGCTTATAACCGCCTTTCCCGTCATTCCATCGGGTCCTTCCAAATGGACTATTTCAGTTTTTTCGCTTGGGGGATCCAAGGGATGGCGTTTGGGAACGCCAAGCTCCCCCTCGACAAGATGAACCTCCACGGCATCGGAAAAAGTTTCCGTCCAGACGAATCCTTCCGCGCTGACCTGCCCAGTGAGCTCGACGACTTGATCGCCTTGTTCCGCAATGGGGGTTCCGGGAACTCCGCCTTGGTCTTGGGCCAGGACTTCGCGGATTTGGGACAGAAGCCGGCGGGTGTCCATGGTTTCGAGGCTGGGCTGGGAGGCGGTGGTTTTATGCGTGTTTTGCGCGGCTAAGGGAAGGGGGATGGCGGCCCAAAGACTCAAGGCTGCAACAATGCTCATGAGAGACCTCTCACGCATGGACTTATTGTACCGCCCCGGCTCGAGGCCTTCCAGGGCCTAAAGGTCCAAGACCTTAGGCCTTTGGGCCCGGCTCTCGGTCTGGGCCCTTGGCCCCAGGCATTTATAGGCCAAACAGCTTACACTAGCTTCATTCCGGATTGGAGGAATGATGAGAACTTTTCTTGCCGTTTGTCTTATCAGTCATGGTGTGCTTCCGGCTTGGTCTCAAGGGGGCATTGGTGAATCAATTTCCTTTAAAGAGCTCTCCAGCCTGGGCCGCGGGATAACCGCGCCTCCGGTCCCCGGGCCCAAAACCGTCGCGCTTGATGAGAAGAATCCTTCGCGAGTAGCCGAGGAATTCCTTCAATTGGTGAAAATAGCCGAGGGGGCCATTCCGCAAGAGCAAGAGGCCTTACAGGGGGCCCTGCGTCGAATGCTCGACAGCCCCACGGCGCTGAGGTACGCCTCCCGCATGATCAACGCGCAAACCCGGGTCCGAATTAAGTTTTCCCGATTTCCGGGAACCTTCATCTACAAAGCCAATGGGCTCTCCGTAATCATGGGAAGTCGGGAAGCGCAGACGTGCTGGGCGGGCGATGAGGATTTGATCAAGCTTAATACGGCTTTTCTAGCGCTCGGCCTCGATGGGGAAGAGCTGCATTCGAGGATGGCCCCGATCCTGGCCCATGAAATATTCGGACACAGCCTGCAGGGGAGCTATGTTAGAAGCCATTATTTCCTGCAGCAAGCCTTCCTGCAATACCAAGGAAATGAAATCCACGCGCGATTGATTGCATGGCTCGTAGCGGTGGAACTAAACGAGAGGCTCGCGGATGCCGACTTGTGGGACTACATGGATAATCCGAAATCCTATAGTGAGGAATTAGCCGGCTCGGGCTCTTATCTTACCAAGCTGTCCATCGAGGGAATGCGTGATCCTGTCGCGGCCTATAAGGCCCGGTTGTCCAATCTTCGGATCCAGCAGAAAACACTGCTGGCTTACCAAGCGCGAGCTCTTGAATTATCCGGGGCCGCTGAGCATTTCATCAAGGTCCATGCTCTCTCCGCGGACCGGTTTAAAGCGTTGCGCGAAGAGATAAATTCCGTATTGGAAATGTGTGAGGATATTCCGCGCCTGGCCGATGAAGCTGAAAAAAAACTCAAGCGCCAGATAAGATGGGCTGAGGAAAATAAATGGTTCAAGAGGCAGATGGCTTCTGCGGAGGAGGAGCCGCAATTCAAGGCATGGGAAGAGGAGATTCAAGCCCTTTCTCGCGAGCTTAAAGAAGCCTTGAAACGATCCGGGAAAACCAGGGAAACGGAGATGCCGGGGCCAGTGACGGGGCAAATCTACGCCAATATCCTTGAGGAAATGATCCAGGAGGACAAAAAAGCCAATCCTGGACATTGGCCGGACAAGCATTCCGAATCTTCTCCCGGGACGAGTCCTGACACCAATGATCCTTGGTTCGGCGGCTTTCGCAGGCTGATCGGGACCTGAGTGCCAAGCCCCCGCCTTCCCTCAAAAAAACCCCCGCGCCGGGACGGGGCGCGGGGGTTTTCCGGCGGGGCTTCTCAGCTTAGGTGCTTGCTGATGAGCTTGGTCATCTCGAACATGTTGACGGTTTTTTTGCCGCCGAACACGACTTTGAGATTGTCATCGGCGTTGATGTTCCTCTTGTTCTTGGCGTCCTGCAGGCCGTTTTTCTTGATGTAGGCCCAGATCTTCTTGACCACCTGGGTCCGAGGCAGGGGCTTCGGTCCCACGATCTTGGCCAGATCATCGCTGATCTTGAGTTCCTTCATGAACGCTGGATTCGGTTTTCTTGCCATAGTGTCTCCTTTCGACCTAGAATTGCCCTTATTGTGGCTGTTTTGCATTCCTGGGGTCAAGTCGCTCATTATGCTCTTACGCGGAGAATTGAGTATACTCCATTTTCATGAAAACCCTCTTGGCGCTTTCCTGCGCGCTTCTCCCGGCGAACGTCGGCTGGCCCCCGGAGATTCCCTTCGGGCTGGCTTTGCCGCATATGGTCAACGTCAACATGGACGTCAGGTCCAGGACGGGCGGCTATTGGGAAATTTCCGAGCCTTTTCTGTGGATCAGCCTGGGCGGGCAGAAGGACGGCTCCGGGGCCTGGAGGTTCGCGGGGCGGGCGGAGAGGGATTTCTTGAATTTCGACGCATATCCGGCGACGCCCGAAAAGCCGGAAGAAGGCTACTCTCTCCTAGGTTCTGGCGTCAATATTTCCATCCAGCCGCAGGGGGACGGCTATTCCCTCTTCGGCTTCATCGATTCCGCGAGCCTTTCCCTGTCCTTGGTCCGGGAGCGGGAGAAGGAGTTCATGGTCTGGGGGCAAGGTGGGGTCCACCTGGCGACTTATTCCTTCAACGGCCAGCGCACCCTTACGGGTTCAGTGGACCTGGCTCTGTTCGGCAAGAAACCCCTGGCCGTCCTGGGCGCCGCCTTGGCGGTCATTGGGGAGCTCGAGACTCGGCCAGGGCGATAGCCTCGAGCGCCCTCTGGCGCACCTCGTCGCGGACGTGGGACCGCGCCAGGTCCTCGGGCGAGTGCCAGCGCATTCCCTCGTGCTCGAGAGCCGAAAAAGCGGCCTCGCCGTCCTTGGCCAGGCAGTAGTAGACCAAATCAATGTGCTGGGGATGGTTGGGGATGTCCTCGAGCTGGACATGGCTCGGCACATGGAGGTATCTCACGCCGGTCTCGACCGGTCCCGGGCTCGCCTTGGGCGACAGGATCTCCACCTCCAAACCCGTTTCTTCGCGGATTTCCCGAACCAGGGCTTCCTCGGGAAGCTCTCCCTCCTCTAGGTGGCCTCCCGGAGCCAGCCACATGCGGAGCTTCTTGTGGTGGAGGAGGAGGGTTTTTCCGCCTCGTACCACGTAGCCCGTCACAGTGAAATGGCGCGCTGCTTTCACTAGGAGACCCCCAACTCTCGGGCAAAGCGCAGCATTTCCCGCGCCAGGCCCTCCGGCGCGTCCAAGGTCACGTGGTGGTGGGCTCGCGGGATCTCGGCGGCCCGAGCCCGGGGCATATCCCGAGCGACTCGCGCGAATTCCTCGCGGCTGAGCACCGCGCTGTTTTCCCCGCGCACGACGAGGGACGGGACTCGGATTTGAGGCAGAGCCGGCCAAATCGGCTCGTAGCGGTAGAGGAAGGCCTTCCAGTCGAATTTCCAGGTAAATCCCTCGTTGGTCTTGCGCAGGCTGTGCGCGGCCAGGCGGCGCAGGCCCTCTTTGCCCAGAAGCGTCCCCCGCGGCTGGAGGCGGAAATTGTCGAGCATGGCCTCGGCGTCCGAGTAGAGGGGCTGGGGGCGGCTGCGGGCCCTCTCGAAGCGTCGGGCCCCGGCGGGGTGGAGCTCGGGAAGAAAATCCACCGCGATGAGCCCCAGCAGGCGCTCGGGGCGCCGGCGGGCGTACTCCAGGGCCACTCGGGCGCCCAGGGAATGGCCGGCCAGGATCATGCGCGTCCAGCCTAGGGCGTGCCGCGCCTCCTCGATGTTCTCGACGAATAGCTCCGTGTCGTAGCGCCCTTCCGGGTGCCATTGGCTGTCGCCATGGCCATGGAAGTCCAAGGCCACGGGCTTCAAGCCCTCGGCCAGGAAGGGGGCGACGGGGTCCCACCAGTGGGCGTTCCCTGCCATGCCGTGGGCCAAAAGGATGGGAAGGCCGTCTGCCTCGTGGCACAAGAGATGCAGGCGCGGGCTATCGTTGGTCCAGATGGAAATCGTGTTCGTGTTAGGCATGCCAGGTCGCGTTCTTGAACCTCCGGTGGGCCCAAAGCCATTGATCGGGATGCCTGCGGATCCAGCCCTCCACGCGGGCGACCAGGGCCTGCGTGGCTTGGACCGGGTCCTTGAGCGCTTCGCCGAGCTCTATCTCGGGCCCTACCTCCACATGAACGAGCCCGGCCTCGTCGCGCCATTGGACGACGGAAATGAGGCAGGCGCCGGTGCGCTGTGCGAGGATGGCGGGTGCCGCCAAGGTGTCGGTGACGGCCTTGAAGAATTTGACGGGGACCCCCATGGGAGGGGCCGCGTACTGGTCCATGACGAAGCCCACGGTCAGGCCCTGCCTCAAGCGCTTGATCAAGGTGGGGAGAAAGCCCCGCTGGCTGAGGGTTTTGACCTCGATCGAGAGGCGGGCCGCCTCGATTTTCCGATTGAGCCATTCGGGCTTCAAGCGCCGCGTCACCATGGTCGCCGGAATGCCTCGGACCGCGGCTATGCCCATGATTTCCCAGTTGGCCAGGTGAGCGGTGATTAGAAGGCACCCGCGCTTTTTGGCTTGGGCGCGCTCGAAATTCTCGAAGCCCTCTAAAACCGTGTTTTTCTCCGTGTAGCGCCGGTAATGCCCGGGGAGGGGGCAAAACATATGGAGGAGCTCCAAGCCGAGTATGCCGTAGTGCTCGTAGTTTTTCGCAAGAAGCCTTTCGCGCTCGGCTCGGCCGAGCTCCGTAAGGCAGCGCCGGATGTTCTCCTCCGCGATGGGCCGGCGCCTGTAATCGAGGGCAAGGAGCGTTCTTCCAAGGAACCTTCCCAGGCGCACCTCCCAGGAGCGCGGCAGGAACGCGACGGCCAGTCCCGCCGCGGTCAAGAGGATCCGGAGTCCGGCGGAGAGAAGCGGGTTCAACGCGGCAAAGCCGTCAGGAGGCGCGGGTCGTAGCCGCTCAGGCGCTTCTCGTTCTCGCGCAGGCAAAGCTCCACGAATTTCCTCGGGAAGAACCCCGAGTCCCGGGCCAAGGCGAAGAGCCCAAAGGCGAAAAAGGAATTCATACGCGGAGAAGCCATTCTCCCTTATTTGGGGGTGAACGTCAACGGCTGTTCCCGGGCTTGATTTGCACCGCGGGAGGGGCTAAGCTTGGGCCTGGGGAATGAAAATCCGGGAGAAGCTCGCGCTTTACGCCTCGGCCATGGTCATGGCCGTGCTTTTCCTGACCGGGTTTCTCCTCTATATGGCCGAGAAAAGGGAGCTCGGGAGCCAGCAGGAAAACCATCGCTGGAGCACGGTCCATCATTTGGTTCGGGTCTGCGAGGACGCCCTGTCGGAAGGGGACGACTCCGTGTCCGGCGCCTACGCCGGCGCGCTCCCTGGGACTGGGCGACTGGCCTACTCTCCCCTCCTCGTCAACTACGCCAAGAGCCTGCTCGACCTTGAACCTTTGCGCGGCGTCGAGCTCCTAGGGCTCGATGGGGATATTCTCTTCCATAGCGATATGACCAGCGGCGACAGCTTGCATCTGATCGAGAAGGAATTGAGGGGAGCGGTTCCCAAGGCGGTTCTGGAGATATCCTCGCCCACGAAGCGCCTCAGTCAGCTTGAAGGCCGCGCGGTCCTCCAATACTTGGTTCCCGTCAACAGAAAGGGACGGCGCGCCGCGGTTCTCGAGGTGGACTACGACGCGGCGGCCAGCGCCGAGTCTATGCGCCGGGCTCTTAAGGCCTTGCTGCGGCGATTCCTCATGGTGGGGGCGTTGTGCCTGGCGGCCGGGCTCCTGGGCTCGGCTCTCCTGGCTTTCCACTTCACGCGCACCCTCGGCAAGCTCGTGGAGGGCGCGCGGCGCATCGGGGAGGGAGAGCTCTCATATAAGATACAGACCGAGCGCCGTGACGAGTTGGGGCAGGTCTCTTGGGAATTCAACCGGATGGGCGGGCGCTTGGCCGAGCTCGACCAAATGAAGAAAACTTTCTTCCACACCATCACCCATGACTTGAAGAGCCCTCTCCACGTCATCAGCGGCTACGTGACTCTCCTCCTCGAGTCGGACCAGTTGGCCGAGAGCGAGAAAGCCAGACTCAAAATCGTGCAGGAAAGCGCCCGCCGCCTCAACCAGATGATCAAGAGCATCCTCGACGTGGCTCGCATGGAGGCGGGGCACATCTCGCTGCGGCGCCGGGACCTGCGCGTCAAGGATTTGATCGATGAGCTTCGCCCCCAGTTCTCGGTCATCGCGGCCGATTACGGAGTGGCGCTCGCCCTCTCCGTCCCCGAGGGCTTGCCCCTGGTCAAGGCCGACGCGGCGCAGATTCAGCGGGTGCTGGAGAACCTCGTCTCCAAGGCCCTTAAGTTCTCTCCGGATGGGGGCGTGGTGGCGGTGGAGGCCATGGCGCGAGGGGACGGCTTCGTGGAGGTGAGGGTCCAGGATCAGGGTCCGGGGATCCCGCCGGACAAGCTCTCCCGGCTCTTCTCGATTTTTTCCCAAGTGGAGGAAACCAAGGGCTTGGCCCGCGAGAGGGGGACGGGCCTGGGCCTTGTCATCTGCAAGCAGCTCGTGGAGGCCCACGGCGGGCGGATCGGCGTGGAGAGCCAGTGGAAGAAGGGAAGCGTCTTCTTTTTCACCTTGCCCGTCACGGGCGGCCCGGGCGCCGGCTAGGGAGAGAATGGGCTGACCACCGGCGGAACGACGAGCTCAAGCTCTTGAGCGGGGTTGGCGGCGCTCGAGTCGTCCTTGTCCGCAGCACCTTGCCCGGACTCCGCCGCGACCCCGAGCTCGCCCCCGGGGGCCACCTCCGCGGAGGGAACCGAGTCCGGCTGGGCGTAGGCCTCCACGAGATCGCCGAGGCCGGGCATGCGCGCGGCCAGATTCTGGTCCACCAGCTCCCCGTTTTCCCCGGACCATATGGCGTTCTGGCCCGCGAAGCTGAAGACGTCGGCCAGCGACGCCGCCGAGGACTCGGCGAGCGCGGAGGAGGGCAGGAGCCAGGCGAGCGCTAGAAGCAGGAGCCTCATCGCATGACCACCTGCTGAACCAGGACGGCGTTCAGGCCCTTGCCCCGCTTTTCGCTGACTTGCCGCTTGACCACAGCGCCGCGGCGCGCGTCGAGCCAGAGGGTCTCGTCCACCCGGACCTTGTCCCGGGCCGTGTAAGCCCGGTAAATCTGGAGGCCCTTTTCATCGGGCATACGGCGCACGGCCCAGATATCCCGTCCCGCCTGGAGGCGCAATTGCTCGCCCTCTTTGAGGCCGCGGCTCGGAAGCTTGTAGAAGAAGAACTTGACCGACCGGCCCGCGAGCCTGAGCCAGGCCTCGATGTCCGAGGTCTCTTTAAGCTCGGCTCCATCGGCTTTCGGATACGGCCCGTAGACGAAGCCCGAGGGCGTCATTACGAGGAAGCTCACGATCGGTTTTTTATCGGCGGGAATGGGGACGAGCTTTAGCTGTTCCGGGGAAATGCCGGAGCGCAGCTCTTTGGTTTCCATGGAAATCAAAGCGAAGGCGTTGGGGTAAAGCTTTTCCACCGTATAGTTGAAAAGCCCTCCCGCCGTCGGGGTCAGCACCTTCCCCGTCTGCGGGTCGGGGATCTGGGCCATGAAATTGTCCCGCACGGTCCAGGCCTGCCCAAGGCTGAAGCGCAGAGCCGTCGGGCCCGCGGCCCGGGTTGAGCGCTTGGCTGTCAGGAGCATGACGGGGGAGGATAATGCCAAGGCGCAGGCCATCGCCCAAAATAAAAGCCGTCGGTAGGCGTTTCCCCTCAAGCGGAATTAGTATAAGGCCGAAACCGGGGGAAGTAAAGGCCCAATTTCCGCAACAAAAATGTCCTTGAATTTTATGGGTTTTCCTGTTAGCTATTATCAATGCCCCAAGTGGTCTCCGAAGTCCTGTCGCAGCTCCTGGTGGACGCGGGAATACTCACTCGCGAGCAAATCACCCAGATCCAGCATTCCCCCGACGCCAAGCCCGACGATACCCTGGACTCGATCCTCGTGCGCAAGGAGCTGGTCCACAGCAACACCATGGTGACCTTGCTCGCCGAGAAGTACAAGGTCCCCTTCATCGCGCACATCGAAAAGGTGGACATACAAATCTTGAAGATGGTCCCCGAGCACCTCATCGAGGCGTATGAGGCCGTGCCGATCCAATACGAGGAGGGGGTCCTCACCTTGGCCATGGTCTGCCCCGGCGACCAGCAGTCCTTGGACAGGATCAGCGCGCTTACCGGGCACAAGCTCAAGCCCGTGGGGATACTCGAAGGGGGATTTAGGAGTTTCTACTCCCGCTACTTCGAGGACACGGCCATTGCCCAGATCCTTAAGGAGATCGAGATCAGCCAGAGAGAGGGCGCGCTCAAGCCAGAGGGAGGGACCGAGGCCGAGAAGTCCCAGCCGATGGGCAAGCTATTGGACTCGATCCTGCTCCAGGCGGTGCGCAAGCGCGCCTCCGACATTCACATCGAGCCCCAGGAAAACCTCGTGATCCTGCGCTTTCGCATAGACGGCGTGCTCAAGACCCACCAGGTCCTGCCCCACACGGTCTTGGACGGCCTGGTGCGCCGCATCAAGGTCATGGCGGGCATGAACATCATCGAGACGCGCCTGCCCCAGGATGGGCAATTCAAGAACAACGTGATGGATCACCTCATAGACGTGCGCGTGGCGGTGGTGCCAAGCCAATACGGGGAAAAGATGGCCCTGCGCCTGCTCGATCGCACCAATTTCGTGATGAGCCTGGACCTCCTGGGGATGCCCGCGGACGCCTTCTCCCAGATGAAGGATGCTATTTCCCGACCCAACGGCCTGATCCTAGTAACCGGCCCCACGGGGTCCGGCAAGACTACCACCCTTTACGCCTTGATCCAGCAGCTGCGCTCGCCCCAGCTCAACATCCTCACCTTGGAGGACCCCATCGAGTACGAGCTTTTGGGCGGCAGGAAAAGGGAGGGCGGCATCACCCAGATCCAGATCAACGCCAAGGTGGGCCTCACCTTCGCCTCGGGCCTGAGGGCTTGCCTGAGGCAGGACCCCGACATCATTTTGGTGGGAGAGATACGCGACAAGGAGACGGTCGAGACCGCGATCAGCGCGGCGCTCACCGGGCACCTGGTCCTCTCGAGCCTGCACACCAACGGCGCGGTCCAGACCGTGGCCAGGCTCATGGACATGGGAGTCGAGCCATTTCTCGTGGCCAGCGCCTTGAGAGCCGTGCTTTCCCAGAGGCTCGTGCGCCTGCTTTGCCATCAATGCAAGATCGCTTACCGCCCTTCCCCCGAGATCATCGCCAAGCTCGGCCTCACCTCGATAGACCCCGACACCCAGCTGTTCAAGCCCAACGGCTGTACCGCCTGCGTCCAGCAGGGCTATTGGGGGCGCACCGGGATATACGAGCTTTTGACCATGGACAACGAGCTCAATTCCCTCATCATGGCCAAGAGGCTGCCCTCGGAGATATTCTTCAGCGCGAAGAAGATGGGATTCAAGACCATGCAGCAGCACGGCATGGAGCTGGTGGCCCAGGGGTTGACCAGCCTCGAGGAGATCCTAAGGGTTCTTCCGACCTTCTAGGGCTTTCTTGACTTCCTGCCTGATGAGCTCCGGGTCGAAGGGCTTCTCCAAATAAGCCGTCACGCCCGAGACGTTCTCGAAAAGCTGGAGGGTCGCCCCCTTGGCGCTCACCACGATGATGGGGATGTCCCGGGACGGCCCCGCCTCACGGATGCGCGAGGCCAAAGAGTAGCCGTCTATCTTGGGCATCATGACGTCCAGGATGATGAGCTCGGGCAGACCCTCGGCCGGGGTCTCGCCGGAGTCGATGCCGAGCGTGGCCAGGGCCTCCTGCCCGCTGTAGGCCTCCAGGACCTGGTGGCCGGACTTTTCCAAGATGTACTTGAGGAGCTTGACCGAGTCCTTCTCGTCGTCTACCACCAGTATCTTGCCCATAATCCAGGAGTATACTTTTTATTTCCCGAAAAAGCGCTTGAACCACCCCACCACGCCGCGGGGGTGCAGGGGGCAGAATTCCTTGGGCTGGCTGCCCTCGAGGAAGACCTCGGAGCGGCGTTGGGGGCAGCCCGCGTGGGCTTTGAGTCCCGAGACCGGGTCTATGTCCATCCAGACCAGGCCCTGGGGCCTGGGAAACTCGGCACGCGGGTATTGGCGCAGGCTTTCCTCCATGAAGCGGGCCCAAATGGGAAGGGCGTCCTTGGCCCCGGTCGCGTGGATGGGCTTGTGGTTGTCCTCGCCCACCCAAACCCCGGCCAGGATTTGCGGAGTGTAGCCGATAAACCACGCGTCGCGGCCATCGTTGGTGGTGCCGGTTTTGCCGGCCGCGGGCTGCAGGAGGCCGGCGCTTTCGAGGCTTTTGGCCGTGCCTTCCTTGACCACGCTTTCGAGGAGCGAGTGCGCGAGGTAGGCCAAAGCGGGATCGACGACGGGAGAGCGGTCCCAGGAAGCCCATTCCAGCACCGCGCCCTCGGCGTCGGTTACCGCCGCGACAAGGCCCGGCTGGACGCGGAAGCCCCCGTTGGCGAAAGGCGCGTAGGCGGCGGTCAGCTCGAGAAGGCTGAGCTCGGAGGCTCCCAAGGCCATGGCCAGGCTTGGGTCGAGGGGGCTCGAGACGCCCATTTTCTGCGCGAAGTCCCGGATGGCCCCCATGCCGGTCTTCTCGGCCAGGTCGAGGGTGGCCGCGTTCAGGGACTGGGCCAAAGCCTGGCGGACGGTGACGGTTCCTCTATAATGCCCGTCGTAATTCTCGGGGCTCCATTTCCCGCGCGGCCCGGGGTAGGAGCGCAGGATGTCGTTTAGGACGGTGGCCGGGGTCATGCCCTTCTCCAAGGCCGCGCCGTAGACGAAGGGCTTGAAGGCCGAGCCGGGCTGGCGGAGGGCCTGGGTGGCGCGGTTGAACTGGCTTTGCGCGAAGTCTTTTCCCCCCGAGAGAGCCAGCACCTTGCCGCTGGCCGGATCCAGCGCCACCAAGGCCGCCTGGTGGAGACAGGAGGACACCGCCTTCTGCGCGGCCCGCTGGAGGAGGGGGTCCATAGTGGTGTAGAGGCTGAGACCCTGGCGGAACAGTGCGTCCTCGCCGTAGCGGGGCAAGATCTGTCGCACCAGCTCGGCCGTGAAGTAGTCCTCGTCTTTCTTGTCCTTGCGGCCGGGGGCCTCCTTGGCCGGGGCCAAGGCCTCGGCCAGGGCCGCATCGAGCTCCTGCTGGCCAATGAAGCCCTCCCGCCTCATCTGGCGCAGGACCCAGTCCCGGCGCGACTTGGCCGCCGCTGGGTTTTGGCGCGGGTTGTATTGATGGGGAGAGCGGATGAGGCCCGCAAGGGCCGCGTTTTGGGCCAGGCTCAGCTCCTTCAAGGGCCTTGCGAAGTAGAAATTGGCCGCGGCCTTCATCCCGGCCACGCTCACGGGCCCGTCTTGGCCCAGGTAGATGTGGTTGAGGTAGAGGGCCAGTATCTTCTCCTTGCTAAAGCGCAGCTCGAGATATAGGGAAAGGCCGGCCTCGGCGAGCTTGCGTCTTAAGGTTCGGCGGGGGCTCAGGAAAATGTTCTTGGAGAGCTGCTGGGTGATGGTGCTCGCCCCCTGGAAAGGGCCCTTGCGTGCCAGGTTGCTCCAAAGGGCCCTGGCGATGGCCCTAGGGTCCACCCCGGAGTGGGTGTAGAACCTCTTGTCCTCCGCGGCCAGGACCGCGAGCTTGAGTTTTCGGGGAAACTCCTCGGGCCGGGCCAGCTCCCGGCGGACCTTTTGCGGTCCCGAGAGCTCGGCCATGAGCTCCGGCTCCAGGGCGACGAGAGAGGCGGGCTCGCCCGCCGGGGCTTCCAGTTTCCAGCCTCGATCCGGACTCCAGATCAGCCGAAAAATCCCGGCCTCCTGTCTCAAGGTGGGGGCCGTAAAGCCCCGAAGGTTCACGGTCAAGGCTGGGGGAGCCCAGGAAAACTGCCCCGGGGCCGGATTGTCCGACTCCTCGTATCTCAGGCGCCGCAGCCTCTCCAGGAGTTCGGCCGCGGGGACCTCGAGGCCAGGCCTTAGAATGTAGGGAGCGCTGTAGACCTTGGTCGGGAAGCTGAAGCCCAAGCCCCCCAGCACGAGATCCGAGAGCCGGGTTTCCGCGTAGAGGACCAGGCCCACCACCCCGGCCCCCGCGCAGGAGAGGGCGAGCAAAGCGGCCAAAGCCCAGGTCCGGCCCCTTTTAAGCCTCATGAGAGATTATTTTAGAAATAAACGCCGACGCTGAAATGGTGGAGGTTGTTGAAGGCGCGCTTGACGCCCAGGGCGTAGTCGAAGATGAAGCGCCCTTCCCGGAATCCCAGGCCGAAGCTGAAGGAGTCGAGGTCGCGGTTGAAGACGTAGCCGAAGCGCACGGCCCCATGCCCTCCCTGTCCCAGGGGCATGCCCATCTCCAGGCCCAGGGCCGCGCTTGATCGCTCGTCCTTCACCTTGACCTGGTCGGCCGTGAAGAGGAACTCGTTGATCGTATAGGGGACATCCTTGAGGAGTCCGAAGCGCTCGAGTTTGAGCTCGTAGGCCAGCCCATAGCGGGCCGTCGCCGGGAGAGGGTCTCCTTCCTGCTCGTATTTGACGTTCGGCCCCAGGTTTTGGAGGGAGGCCCCGAAATTGAGCCCCGCCACGGGTGAATGCCAGATGACCCCGCCGTCGGCGGCGTAGCCCGTGGCCCGGGCGGCTTGGGCGAGTTCTAATCGGTAGGATTTGACGAGCCCCCCGGCGGAGAAACCCAGGCCCAGGGGGACGCTCGCCCCCGCTAGGGCCACCAAGTCCTGCTGGGCCTTGCGGCTCTCGTTGGTGCCGTCCGAGAGGCTGATGCGCACCGTCCCCGCGTCGTAGTAGGCGAGCCCCGCGCAGAGCGTCCCGAAAGGCAGGGGGTGGGCGTAGCCCGTGAAGCTAAAATGGTCGTCTATGGCGCCGTGGGTATACAAGGTCTCAAGGACGGGCCGAGCGCCGACGATTCCCGCCGGATTGTAGCCCATGGATTCGACACCCCCGTCCACGGCCGAGAAGGCCTCCGCCATTGCCAAGGCCCGCGAGCCTCCGATTTTCCTCAAGGTGCCCGCGCCCGTGCGTCCGGCCTCCGCCCAGGCCCGAGGGGCGCAGCCCAAGGCCAAAAAGAAAACGGCCGCGAAAAGGGCTTTGGCGGATTTCACTTGATCACGATGATCTTGCTCACGACGCTCAGCTTGGGGCCGGTGGATTGGAGGAGGTAGAGGCCGCTCGCCACGGTGTTGCCGAGGCTCGTCTTGGCGTCCCAATTGAGCGTGGTGGTTCCCTCGGCCATGAAGCCGTCGTAGAGGGTTCGTACGAGCGCGCCGTTCAAGGTGTAGAGCTTGATCGTGACGTGCCCCGAGTTGAATATGGTCGCGTCTATGCGCGCGGTGGTGCCGGCCCGCGGGCGGAGAAGATTGTCGGTGACCGCGACGCTGCCTCCCTGGAAGTCTATGTTGACGGCCGAGGACAAGGTCGAGGCCCGGCCGTTGGAGTTGGTGACGACGAGGTCCCAGTAGCCGAGGTTCTTGCCTTGGGTGTCGAAGGTGACCGTGATCGTCTGGTCGTCCACTCTGGTGAGAGCCGCCCCCGCTATGTCGGTTTGCCCGGTTTGGGTCAAGGCCGCGGTGGGCCCGGCGGAGAAAATTTCTCCAGTTATCGTGAACTGCCGGGCCGCGAGGTTCTTGTAGACCGTGGCCGGGCTCACGGACTGGGGATTGGGAACCTCGGCCACGGCGCTGTAAACCGCGGCCGTGCTCACCCCCGGCAGGGCGAAATTGTAGTAAAGCCGCCAGCTGAAGGTGTTGGTCGAGCGAACCACGAAGGGAAAAGAGAGGCTTCCCGTGGCGCTCGGAGTCGAGACCCGCACCCCCGCCTCCAGGGAGAAGGCGCTTCCAAGGGCGTCAGAGGAGACGGCACTCGCCACCACGGTGTGAGTGCTTTCCCCGCTGGCCGGGGCCGTGTAATAAAGGCGCACGCGGTTATCGCTCAGAAGCGTCGCCGCCGCTTGGCTGGCCTGGGTCGAGACCACGACCGAGCCGCTGGCGAAGTTGCGTCCCTGGTTGGTCGAAAGGGCGCTGAAGATCTGGTGGTTCGATATCTGGTCGCCGGCCACGGAGTTCTGGATGTAGTAGACCCGCCAGTCCCCGCTGCCGAGCTTGACCATGGTCGGGTAGCCCGTGAAGGTGGTGTCGTCGGCCGCCGCGATCCGGGTGCCGGTGTCGTTGGCCCAGGCCAGGCCGTCGGCCGAGGTCGCGCTGTAGATGCGGTAGGCCCCCGTGCTCCCGATCACGGAGTAGAGCATGCGAAATCCCCCGCCGGTCAAGGGCAGGATGGAGCAGCCGGTGATGGAGCTGACCGCGATGTCCAAAGACGGGACGGTGAGGCTCGAGATGCGCACGCCAGCCTCCTCGGTCCAGTCGAGGCCCGCGTCGGTGGTGGCCGAGTAAACCTGAGAGCTTCCGCGGATGTAATAGAGCCTAAGCGCGGGATAAGCCCCGGTCGCGGCCTGCACCGCGGCCGAGGAGACCCGTATCCCGGCTTCCTTCGTGAAGGACGGGACCGCCCAAGCAAGGGAGGGCCCCAGGGCAAAAGCCAACAACCCCCACAGGAGCGGGCGTCTCATCTGGTGTCAGACTACAACTTTTCAACTATTCGACGCCAGGCGGGGCGCTATTTGTAGGAGTTGGCGGACGCAAAGAATCGCCCTTTAAGGGCCATGAGCTCGGCATAGGTGCCGCTTTCGACTATCTTGCCGCGCTCGAGGAAGAGGATGCGATCCGTTTTTTTCAAAGTCTCCAGGCGGTGGGACGACACGAACACGTTTCTCTTTCCCGGCCTGTCCCAGAGGACTTCCTGAAGCGCCGCGTCGGCGGGAGGGGAGACCTCGCCGGTTCCCTCGTCTATGAAAAGCACCCGCGGCGCGCGCAAAATGGCCATGGCCGCGGTGATGAGCTGCTGCTGGCCTCCCGAGAGCGCGGACACCTCGGCGTCCAAGCCGTCGGGCTTCTCCAGCACGAAGCGGGCCCCGGCCTGGTCCAAAGCCAGGTTGAGCTCGGCCTCCGTGGCTTGGGGCTTGACCGCCAGGAGATTCTGCCGGACGCTGCCTATCAGGAATTGCCGCTGCGGGAGGAGGGCCTGCTGGGCCCGGTGGCTTTCGCGGCTCACGGCGGCAAGGTCGTGTCCATCCACCAGGACGCGGCCGCCGGTCGGCTGGAGGATGCCAGCCAGGAGCCTCATGAGAGTGGTTTTCCCGGAGCCGTTGTCTCCGACCAAGGCGATCACTTCCCCCGGCTTGACCTTGAAGCTGATTCCGTTTAAGGCCGGGCCTTCCTTCGGATCGTAGGAATAGGAAAGCTCCTGGACCTCTATATGGCCCTCTATTGACGGCAGCAAGGTTTGGGCCGTGTCCTTTTCCAATGGGATGGCCAGGATATCCGCCACGGCCTTGAGGCCGCCCTCCGCCTCCTGGGCCGACATCTGGTCGTTCATCATTCCCTCGAGGGCCGCCCGCATGGAGAAGGCGTAGCCCTGCATGGCCACTATGGCCCCGGCCGAGGGCGTCTTGTGCCAGAATAGGCTGAGGGCGCACAAGAGGCCCACGCTCAAGCCCGCGGCCTCCCCGACCGTGCCCACGAAAGTTCGGTAATTGGCGTAGAGCTTGGAGCGCTCGAGGGCGACGTCGGCCAGGGCCCGCGCTATGGCGAGGAGTACCTGGGAGGCGTGGCTCTCTATGCCGTATGCCTTGACTAGGTCCAGGAGCGAGAGCAGGCGGTTGGTCGCCGCGATGAGGCTGTTGTGGAGCTCCGTATACCTGAGATTGTAGCGGGCATGGAGCCCTCCGAAGTCGGAGCCCAGTGCTGCGAACGCGGGAAGGACCAGCAGGCTCAGCGCCGCCAAAACCCAATCCTCCTTAAAAAAAAGCGCGGCGCTCAACGCCAGTTGGAGAGTATAGGCGGGAAGATGCGTCTTGAAGTCGATCGTCGCGACGGGCAGGAAGGTCGCGTTGTTGTGGAGGGCGGCGGCGAGCTTTGCCCGTTCCTCGGGCGTGTGCCGCAGGGCCTCGGCCATGTCCAGATGCGAGAGGCGCTCGATGAAATGGGCCCGCAGCTTGAAAACCGACAAGGTTCCGAGGCGATAGGAGAGCCAGCGCCGCCACCACTCGACCCCGACGTAGAGCGCCTTGAACGCGAACGTGGCCCCCACGTAGGCCAAGAGCAGGGACTCAGGATTCTTGGCGATCCCGTCCACCGCCGTGTCTATGACTTTCTGCATCACCCCCGTCGTGGCGGGCACGAGGAACGCCGCCAGGATGGACAAGGCCATGAGCCCGGCGATCTCGCCTTTGAAGGGGCGTATGAAAGGATCGAAGGCCCGGTGGGCCCTCCACAGTCGGATCATGGTCCGCGCCTGATCCACTAGGCGCTGGGCCAGGCGCCCCGGGCTCAGGCTTTCCCATGGGGGAGGTGCTGGAATTGCGGCGTCGGCCGGTGGCGCCTCAAGCCAAGAGAATCGGATGTGATCGGCGAGCCTCCGCCGTTCCCTCGCGGTCATGAATTGCGGCAAGCGCTCGGTGAAAAGGAAAAGCTGGGGCCGCCCGTCCTGAGCGTGTCCGTAGGCCGCCACGTCCAGCTCGGGATCGAGCTCGTCAATGAGGAATATCTCGATGCCTCGTCCGTCGAAGGTTCCGTCCGGGTCGTGCCGGGCGTATTCCGGAGTTCCCGGTGGGAGACGGCGAGCCTTATTTTCGAGGACCAGGCGTCGGAGGGTGCGGCGCAGGGCGGTGTTCTGCAGAAGAGATAGAGGGAGTCCGGAGCGCCTCAACGCGAAAAACGGAGCGTCGGTCCGGCCCGGCAAATCATCAAGGCCGGCCTGAAATAAGGCGGGAGCCAGGGGCGAGGGAAGGGCCGGGACGATGAGCGGAGTCTGAGATATGCCTGCCGGAATGCCTTTGCGCCCCAATCCCGCCAGGGCCGGAACCGGGCTTTGGCAAAAAACCAAACCGGAAAGGGCGGCCAAAGCCGCCGCCTTTCTAAGGGATCGCGGCAACATTCAGGCAAAGATAACACTTTTGGCCGAATGTTCGGGTTCCTCTCGGCACCCCCTGGAAGCGGCCAAAGGGCCTAGTTGTTTTGCCCCGAAAGGCCTGCTTAATCCAGTAGTTCCGTCAGCCGGGGCAGGGCCTCGTGCAATGGAACCAAGTTCACCCTGCCCTCCTTCCTGCGGCGGTTTCCTCCGTAAAGCAGGAAGGTCTTAGCCATTGGATAGTCCTTGAGGAAGGCCTGCAGCCCAGCGAAATCAGAGGTGGCGGGCTTGGCCGCGCGTTTGACCTCGAAGGCCCTGATCCCCTTTTCCCCATAAAGCACAAAGTCCACTTCCCGGCCGTCCGCGGTTCGCCAGTAATGGATCGAGTATCCGAGACGCAGGCAATCGTTCACCGCGCGCAATTCCTGGAAGATTAGCGTTTCCAGCGCATGGCCCTCGATTTGCTCGGGCCTGTCCAGGGGTCCTTTGGGCCGGATGGTTCGATAGAGGCCCGCATCGAAAAAGAAGAACTTCGGATGCGCGACGATGCGTCTTTTCGCCCTTTTGGCGAAGACCGGCACTTGGGCCGCGATGAGGAGGTCCTCAAGGATCGAGAAATAGTTTTCGACGACCTTTCGTTCGATGCCGCAATCGCGCGCCACGGCCGAGACATTTAGTATGGACGCCTGAGAAAAGCTCGCCGCCTCAAGGAACCTGGCGAATGGTCCCAGGCTGCGAACGAGCCCTTCCTGCTGGATTTCTTCGCGCAAATAGGTCTTGACGTAGCTTTCTAGATAAGCCTTTGGGTCGCTCTCCACATAGACGCTGGGTAGCTGGCCAAGGGCCAGAGAGCGCTCCACTTGGAAATCTTCCCCGAGCTCAATGGCGGTTAAGGGATGCATGGCATAGGTCAGAGCGCGACCCGCCAGCAGATTGACTCCGCTGCGACGCAGCTTGCGGGCGCTTGAGCCGGTCAGGACGAATCGGCAAGCGCGTGCTTCAATGAGGCGGTGGACCTCGTTGAGGAGATCCGGTATGCGCTGCACCTCGTCGATCACCACCCAGCTGTTGCGCTGAGGGGGCAGGAAACTCTCGAGCCTTTGCGGATTGGCCGTGAGGTCGTTGAACAATTCAGATTCCAGCAAGTCAAGATAAACGGCCTGTGGCAGCGAGTTCCTGACCCAGGTGGTCTTGCCGGTGCCTCTGGGGCCGAAAAGGAAGAAACTTTGGTTCGGGACTTTTATAAGTCTGGAATACATAATTCCATTTTACATAGATATTTGGAATTGTCAAGATAAATTTGTTAAACAGACGATTATCGCCCGGGGAAGGCTGAAAGTGGAGGTGCGAGCGGGATTCGAACCCGCGAGTAACGGTTTTGCAGACCGTCCCCTTGGACCACTTGGGTATCGCACCGTTCTGGAAGCGACAAAGCCATTCTACCATTTTGTTGACGGTGCGGATGTAAAATGATTTAATATAGTTTATGGCACAAGCAAAGAAAACAAAGCGCCACCCATCGGCTCTCAAAGCCGACAGGCAGGCGATCAAGCATCAGGCGCGCAACCGTTCCGTCAAGAAGGGAGTCAAGCTCGCGGTCCGAGCCGTGATGGACGCGGTCTCGGCCAAGGACGCCGGCAAGGTTGCCGACCTCCTGTCCAAGGCCGCCGCGGCGATAGACAAGGCCGCCCAGCGCGGCACCATCCATTGGAAGGCGGCGGCCCGCAAGAAGTCCCGCCTCGTCCAGAAAGCCCAAGTCCAGCCTTCGGCCGTTTGACGGTTTAGCGCAGGGTTAAAGCCGTGCGCTGAATGCAGCGGGTGTAGGTCCTTTGGCCCATCTTCCTGAGGGCCTTTTGCTCCTCGTTTCCCACGGTTTTTCGGGCTAAAAACGAGCATGGCTGCGCTTGCCAAATCGGCCCTGGTGTCGTTTCTGAGCCTGGGCTTTTTTGTTTCCAGAAGCTTGGCCAGGCCTATTGCCTCGCCCATGGAGGCGCGGGTTGTACGTGCCGTGAACCCTGCTGAGGCCCAATTCCGCTCAATCGTCTCCAACCAGCTGAATCATTTTTTGTCCTTGCCGCCTAAAAGAGGGCTTGAGTATCTGAAGGCCTTGGCTGGGGCGCCGTCCATGGATTTCGCCTCCATGGGGGAGCGTCAGTCGGCCCGGACGGTGTTGGCCCTCTTGTTAAACCGGGCCTTCCCAGCCATGCCGGGGGCGTTCATTGTTCACCAGGGGCTCAGCCAAAAGTTGGGTCCTGAGAATTTGTCCGCGATCGCGGCGGCGGCTCGTGAAATCCAGAGGTTTTCTCAAAAAGATGCTAGTTTGGAGAGGACCGTCCTCATATTGCGAAGGCAATTGGGCATTAGTGCCGGCGCTCCTTGGCAAAGCGTCGCGCGACTGGACGCCAATTTAAAACGCTTCTTTGACGCCTCGATTGCGGCGGTCGTGCCAGCTCCTACTCCCGTGGTCGCGCCCCTTGAGACGAAAGCGGTCCCTCTTTCGGGGCTTGGGAAATATTCCGGACCCGGGCAAGAGCCGGCCGCGTTGGAGCCCCCTCGCCCGCCCGCAGAACATGGGGTTGAGCCAGGAAAATCGCGGATTCACGGGATGATCGAGGCCGGCCGGGGAATGCTCCGGACCGCGCTTGAGGCCAGGCGCCTGGCCAAGAAGCATGAGTTTCGGAAAGTTCCAGAAGGCGTGCGAGCCACGTTTAGGGATCCCTCCGGGATCGTTTACGTCACGGTGCGCTCTCGAGCCGACGCTCATTTCCTGGCCGAGGCCTATGAAAGATCGGGAGAGGACAGCATCCTCGATTTCAAGGTCCCTGTTCCAGAGCGCAGGCATGTTCGCTTCGACAGAAGGCGCCCCATCAGCTTCGGCATTGAAGCGGAGTTCAATCTCCGTGAGAATCCGGCTGTTTTATGGGACTACCGCCCTCCCTCCATTCCCGAGAAGAAGTGGAGAAAAATGGCCTTCCGGGAGAGGTTGGCCGCGGCGGAACAGGCGTTTCCAAAAACGCAAAAAAAAGGGGTGGTTGCCCTTAGAAAGCTTTCGACGGCGCCGCGGAAATTGCCCGCCTTGCTGCGCTTTGAGGGCGACGGGAATTTTGAAATGAATGGCTTGGTGTTCGATTCCATGGGGAAGTTGAGGGATTCCGTAAGGTTCCTCATCCGGCGCTACGGCCCGATCTCCCTGCAGGGGCATGACGCATACAAGGACTACGATGAGGTTCAAGGCACCGCCGGCTATGTCGTTTTTGAGTCGGACCTCGCCCAGCTAAAAAGCCTGGAAAGAAATTATGGGCAATTTTTGAAGCGTCCCGAGGTTTTGCCGGGAAAGAACCTCGTCCATCATTCCTTGGGGCCGCTCGGGGAGGCGGATCGCGAGCTGTTCTTGGAATTGGAGCGCAGAGCCGGGCGGGGGCAAAAAGTGGGGCGGCCGGGCAGCGCCCGGTTGAGCTATGCCCCGGTATTTAGGGATGACATTTATCCTGAAGGATATAAGGGCCACGAGTTCAGGCAATTCCATAAAAGAGATGAAGAGCTTCTATCCGCCATGGATGAGTTCTCGAGGATATTGGCCGTTTCGGGAGACTTGACGCCTTTTGAGCCGTTTGCAGAGATCAAACTTCTGTCTCCGGATTTGCCCGCGCAGCGGGCCCGAGAGCTTGATATCTTCATTGATGCGGCGGCTTGGAGAGATTTCTTTCAAAGAATCGGGGAAGCGGCGGAAGAAAAAATCAAGCGCAGCGTCCTCAACCCTTCCATCAGGATAGGAGCAGCTCCGCTGGCCGAGAGATTCTTCTATCCCTTGAGGGACTGGAGTCGCCACCCGGTTATTCAAAATCTCCCCCCAACTGAGAAGCCGCAAGCCTTGCTCCGCATTGAGAGGGCTTCCAGAGGCTTTATCAGGCGGGTCAACAGCCTTGTCGAGAGGGAAAGGGACGGCGGCGCCTCCAGCGAAGGTCTTATCGAGCCGCTGCAGACAGCCGTGGCCCGATGGGGTTATGAGGCCAATCTCTCGGAATACTTCCAGACGTTTAAAAACAATATTCTGACGGCCGGCGGCGCGCGCGGGCCGCCCTTGGCGGCGGCGCCCTTCGTGCGTTCAATTTCCCAAGTCATGGCGCATCCCCACGAAATGCGGGAGTTTTCCAACGGCAAGGAATATGTCTACTACAAGGACGGCGGGGAGCTGGATTTAAAGTCAAAGGCTTACCAGGATTTCCTTGATTCCAGCGTGGAGGTCTATTATAGCCCCGGCTATGAGCATGTTTTTTTGAGGATAGGAAGAAAGAGTTATAGTTTCCCGAATTATATTCCCAAAGAATTTAACCCACGTATAAAAAAGGAAAAAGGGTTCATGTTCCAAGTGGGCAAGGAAAGAATTCAAGAGGTCCTAAGCGGAATTGATGGACTGCACGAGGCCATGCGGCCGTTCTTTGATATTGATTCCAGAGAATTGGAGATTTCTCGGCTTCCAGACGACCGTTTGAGCTTGGATGGACGGATTGTCAATACAAGCGCGGAAATTGTGGATGAAAACGGCGAGGTATTTCTCAAAGACAAAAACGGATTTGCCTGGCCTCTGGTTAAAAAAGGGGAAAAATTATTCATCCAATCTCTCTCCTGCGCCACTTCCGCCACGTACATCATGAGGAAGTATTTCGGCATTGATATCGGGTTCAAATATGGAGCAAAGTCTTTGAAGGAAGCTCTCAGTCGCGGCAATCCCCAGGGGCGCAGTCCCGATGCGATCATTGATTATCAAAAGCCGGTGCTGTTTTATGAGACGACTGCTTTCATTACTGTGGTTTCATTTTTGATCGCGGCAGTGATCCTGGGGGGTTTCATGCTGCTGACATGGTTTGCTCCTCCTCTTCCCCCTGGCGGCGGTGGGGGTGGAGGAGGGTCCGGGGTCGGGGGGCTCCTCTAGGCGCCTATATCTATCACAAGCTGCTCGATCTCGATTTTGGGGTCTAGCCAGGGCTTGGATTTAAGATCCGCCTCGGTCTGGACGCAGCGATTGAGGTTGGAGATGAGCCGCTTCTCGCCGAGCTTGGCAAGACGGCTTAGATAGTCCTTGTCCCAGTAGCTGTGCAGGCGGAGCTTGTGGAATATCTCCTCGGGAGCCTTCCCGGCGGCCTGCATGCGCTTGCCGCGCAGCTGCTTCTGCACCGCGGCCGAGATCTGGTAAAGCGCCTTGAAGGCCTGTTCCTCGGGCTTTCCCGTGGCGAACAGGCGCTGGAGGTGCCCGAGGGACTCCTTGGTTTTGCGCTCCTGGACCAGGCGCGTCAAGAGGAATGGGTCGGCCAGTTTATGGTAGCCCAGGCACTCCAGGACCTCGTGAGTCCCGATCTGGGACGAGGCGGCAAACAACAGGATTTTTTCCAGTTCCTGGCTCAAGAGCCCCCAATCCGTGCCCACTTCGGAGAGAAGGGTGGCGCAGGCTTGCTCGCTCAAGACCTTGCCCCGCTTGCGCGCCTCGGCCTTGAGCCTTTCCGCGGCCTCCTCCTCCCTTAAGGGGCTAAAGAGGCAGACGGCTCCCTTTGCAAGGACCGCGGCCGTCAAGCGGTCCTTGGGGTCGGGTTTCTTGTCATCGCAGAGCAGTACCACGGTGGTGCTGGGTAAAGGCTCTTTCAAGTATTCGGCCAGGGCTTCCCGCGCCTCGGCCGGGATCTTTGGGTTGCTCACGAGGACCACCCGGCGCTCCGCGAAAACCGGCAAGGTCATGGCCTCTGACAGAATGGCGGAGACCTCGGCGTTCGGATCTCCCGAGAATTCCCGGAAATTGAAGCTGTCCTCCTTGAAGGCGGTTTTTAGTATCTCCAGGGCCTGGGCCTTGCCCGAGCTTTCCTCTCCGACAAGATAGTAGACGGGCTTGAGGCTCTTGGAGCGCCACTCCTTGGCGAGCTCGGCGGGCTTGAACTCCATGACCGCGCCCTCAGTAGGTGTTGGGGAGCACCGGCGTGATGGGCGCGCCGGGCTGGACCGCGGGCGGGGTCGAGGGCGCGTCGCCCGTGATGCGCCTCTCCGAGGTGCCCGTGACCGAGCCGAAGCCCTCCACCACGCGCTTGACGATGTCGCGGGCGAGCACGTCCCAGATGGCCTCCCGGGCCTGCTCCTCGGTCATGCCTCCGGGCAAGGTGGAGGCGGCGTAGGTCTGTATCCCCTCCATGTTTTTCTCTTCCCAGAGCGCGGTGTTGTTGACCTTGTCCACGAACTGCAGGTCCACCACGATGCGGAGCTTGTAGGCCGTGGGGATGAGGTTGGCGTCGTACTGGACCGGGGTCAGGATGTAGCGGGCGATGGTGACCCAAACCATGCCGTCGGCCTCCGACTCGGGCACGACGGGATAGCGCCCGTCGCGCAGGAACTCGTCGCGCATGCGCAAGGTGAGCTTGTCCTCGAGGCCGAACTGCTGGGTCTTGTTGACCACGGGGCGCAGGGCCAGGCGCTTGATGTGGCTGGGAAGGAGTTGGGGCGAGGGATGGTAGGCGATGTCCTGCCCGCAGCCGGATGCCAGAAGGGCCAGGGAGGCTAGGATGACTTTCCGTAGATTTGCCATGGATTCAAGCCTATTTTACCACGATATTGACCAAGCGGTTGGGCACGACGATGGCCTTGAGCACGGCCTTGCCGGCCATCGCGGCCTGGATCTTCTCCAAGGCCAAGGCGGCCTCCCGTACCGAGCGCTCGGGCGCGTCCGCCTCGAACCGGAAGGTGGCCCGCACCTTGCCATTGACCTGGACCGCGTACTCGACTTGGTCTTCCTTGATGAGGTCTTCGTCATAGGCGGGCCAGGGTTCTCGCGCCAGGCATTTCTCATGACCCAGCCTCTCCCATAGCTCCTCGGTCAAGTGTGGCGCGAAGGGATTGAGCAAAATCAGGAAGGCCTCCAGGTCGGCCCGGGCCGGGGGCTTTTGGGACTGGAGCTCGTTCAAGTAAATCATGAGAGCCGAGATCGCGGTGTTAAAGCCGAACTGCTCGATGTCCCCGGTCACTTTCTTGATGGTCTTGTGTCGAAGGCTTTTTAAGCCTTCCCCATTGGCGGGTTCGGCCGCCAGGATCAGAGACCAGGCCTTGCGCAGGAAGCGCGCCACGCCCTCGATGTTTCGCATGTCCCAGGGCTTGGACTGCTCGAAGGGGCCCATGAACATCTCGTAGAGACGGAAGGCGTCGGCCCCGTGGCTCTTGAGGATGGAGTCGGGATTGACCACGTTTTTCTTCGACTTCGACATTTTTTCGACCTGGGAGTCGAGCCTCTCGCCGGTGGCGGCGAGGAGAGGGCTTCCCTGCTCGTCGTACTCGACCGTGTCGTAAGGGTGGTAGCAACCCTTGGAGTCCCTGTGCGAGAAAGAGAGAATCATGCCTTGGTGCCGCAGTTTTTTGAAGGGCTCGGGGGTGGAAATGGCACCGGCGTCGAAGAGGGCCTTATGCCAGAAGCGGGCGTAGAGCAGATGCAGCACCGCGTGCTCGGCCCCTCCCACGTAGCAGTCCACGGGCATCCAGGCATTCTCCAGCTCCTTGGAGCAGAGTTCGCCTTGATTGCGGGGGTCTATGAAGCGCAGGTAGTACCAGCAGGAGCCGGCCCACTGGGGCATGGTGTTGGTCTCGCGGCGCGCGGGCGCTAGGCATTGGGGGCAGGCCGTTTTGACCCAGGACTCGATTGCGGCCAGGGGCGACTCCCCGGTTCCGGTCGGCTTGTAGTCGGCCACCTCGGGCAGGAGCACGGGCAAATCCTTCTCCGGGACCGGGACCTTGCCGCAGGTCGGGCAGTGGATGATGGGAATGGGCTCGCCCCAATAGCGCTGGCGCGAAAAAATCCAGTCCCGCAGTTTGTACTGCACGCTGCGGCGCCCCTGGCCGGAGAGCTCCAGGTGCCGGGTGATCTTTTCCTTGGCCGAGGCCGTGGGCAGGCCCTCGAAGAGGGGGGAATTGACCGCGATCCCGTCCTCTACGAAGGCCTCCGCGGGGTTTTGGGGGCCCTCTACGGGCCTCACCACCTGGATCACGGAGAGTCCGTGCTCGCGGGCGAACTCCCAATCCCTGGCGTCGTGCGCCGGGACGGCCATGATGGCCCCGGTGCCGTAGCCCATGAGCACGTAGTCGGCGACCCAGATCGGGATTTTCCTGCCGTTGACGGGGTTCTCTGCGTAGGCCCCGGTAAAAACCCCGGTCTTGTCTTTCTGCAGGTCCGAGCGCTCAAGATCCGACTTGGATTTGGCGGCCTCGACATACGCTGCCACCTCGGACTTGCGGGCCGGCGCTGCGAGGCGGCTGGCGAGCTCGTGCTCGGGGGCCAGCACCAGGTAGGTGGCCCCGTAGAGCGTGTCGGGTCGGGTGGTGAAGACCTTGAGCTCCGTGCTGTCCGCGAGCTTGAAGCTTACCTCGGCGCCCTCGGAGCGGCCGATCCAATGCCTCTGCATGGCCATAGTCGAGGCCGGCCAGTCCAAGGCCGCGAGGTCGTTTTCCAGGCGGTCCGCGTAGGCCGTGATCTTCAGAATCCATTGCCGCAGGCTCTTGCGCTCCACCGTGGCCCCGCAGCGCTCGCAGGCCCCGTTGAACACCTCCTCGTTGGCTAGACCCGTCTTGCACGAGGGGCACCAGTTGATGGGGGCCGTGCTCTCGTAGGCCAGGCCCTTCTTGAAGAGTTGGAGGAATATCCACTGGGTCCAGCGGTAGTAGTCCGGGGAGGTGGTGTTGACCTCCCGGTCCCAGTCGTAGGAGAAGCCCAGGGACTTGATCTGGCGCCTGAAATTGGAGATGTTGCGCTCGGTGACGACGCGCGGGTGGGTGCCGGTTTGGAGGGCGAAATTCTCGGCCGGCAGGCCGAAGGCGTCCCAGCCCATGGGATGCAGGACGTCGAAGCCCTGCATGCGCTTGAAGCGGCACAATATGTCGGTGGCGGTGTAGCCCTCGGGGTGGCCCACGTGCAGGCCGTCGGCCGAGGGATAGGGGAACATGTCGAGGCAATAGAATTTCCGGCCCTCCCGGGGAATTCTCGGGGCCTTGAAAACCCCCTCCGCTTCCCAGCGCGCCTGCCATTTGGCCTCGATCTCGCCAAAGGCGATGTGCTCGACTTTCACTGGGAAATTATAGTAATTTTCTGGGCATGAAGACCTTTTACGGCCTTTTAGCCGCGGCCGTGCTGTTTTCCGGCGCTCCGGCCCGCGCCTCGGAGATCGATTACTCCCGGGCGTGGGTGTTCGCGGTCGGCATCATCGACTGGCCCGCCTTTCCCGCCTCCCCGGAGCAGAAGGCCGGCCGCCGCGACCGGGAGCTCATGGAATTTCTCGCGGCCAAGGGAGTCTCGCGGGAGCGCATCGTTTTCCTAACGGACCGCCAGGCTTCGACTACCGCCAGCATCCGTGATGAGTTCCGCCGGACCTTGGCGCGGACCAAGCCCGGGGACTTCCTTTTCCTTTATTACGCCGGGGAGGGGGACGTAGACGCCCGCGGCCGGTCCTATTTCATGGCCCGCGACAGGGGCGCTTGGACCGTTCAGTCCATTTTCCATGACATCGAGAGGGATTTCAAGGGCGCCCGGGCCATTCTCGCCGCCGACTGCTGCTACTCCGGGGGCCTCGCCGTGGAAGCCGGCAAGTTGTTTGGAAGAGTGTCTTATTTTGTTCTTTCCTCCGTGGACAATACCAGCGGCTCGACTGGGGAATGGACGTTCACGGAAGCCCTCCTAGCCGGCCTTCGCGGGGAGCCCGCCGTGGACTTGAACAGGGATGGGCGTGTGAAATTCGAGGAATGGGCCGAGTACATCCAGTCGGAACTCGCCTTTAACGACGATCAGATCTCCGCCTCGGCGGCGACGGGAATTTTCGGCCCTGGAGCGGAGATCGCCCGAACCTCCCGCAAGCTTGCCCCCAGGGAAAGCGAGCATGTGGAAGTGCCAGACGCAAGCTCTTGGCGGAGGGCGCGCGTCATCGAGGCCCGGAGAGGGCGGCTCAAGGTGCGATATTCGCAAAAGCGACAGCCCCGCGAGGAATGGGTAGACGCGGCCCGGGCCCGGGCATTCCTGCCTCCGCCCATGCGCCCGATCGGCCAGAAGGTCTTGGTGGAGTACGAGGGGAAATGGCTGCCGGCCGTCATCCTCAAGCACTTCCGCGGCGTCCACCGAATCCGCTACGACGACCCCAGCTATCTCGACGAGTGGGTGGAGGCCAAGCGGATCAAGGACGTCAAGTTTTCCGGACTTTTCACGAGAGCCGCCGCCAAGATGTCTTGGGTGTTTTCTCGGACAAGGATGATGCTTCTTCCGGGCCGAAAATGATTTTCGATGAAGTTGTTCACAAAACTTCGCGGGAAGTTTTTGTGGATAAGTTTCTCGCCATGAGCAGATAGGTTTTCTTGCCGAACGTGTAGCGCGGGCCGAGAAGTCGAACCTCCTTGAGCCCGGCCTGGACATAAAAATCGCGATATTCCTGGGCATGGTCAATGTCGAGGATGGCGAGCTTGCCGCCGGGTTTAAGAACACGAAGGATTTCTCGCAGGGCCCTCTCCCTTTCCCGGGCATCGTAAATATTATGGATGGCCCAGCTGGAGACGACCGCGTCGAAACGGGCGTCCTCGAAAGGCATTCGCCTCATGTCCCCATCATGGACTTCTATTTTCCCGGCCACACCCTCGATCGCGGCGTTGGCGCGGGTTGCTTTGCGGCAATTCGAGCTCTGGTCTTCCTGCGCCCACATGTCGAGGCCGTGGGCTTTGCCTGTGGAAAGCCTTTTGGCCGCGCCGATTAGTAGCAGCCCTCTTCCGCAGCCCGCATCCAACACGGTTTCGTCCCCTTCCAATTGAAGCTGGTCCAAAAGCCAGTCGCGTTCGCGAAATTTGAGGAAGAAACTTCCGAACGCAATGGTTATAGCCGGCATAAGAAAGAAGAAAGAGGCCGTGTAAGCCAGGCTTGCCAGGATTGAGCACAGCCAATGAGAAGGCAAATGCCTGAAGAGAATCGTGGTCAAGACAAGGCCTAAGACCCCGAAATATCCCCAGCGCTTGACAATCAAGGGCGCGTCCAGTCCATAATTTGGCTTTTCAAGCGCTTTTGCCATGAAGGCATGATAATAAAATAGGCCCTTTGGGTGCCTCACTGCTGCCCTTTTGGCCCATGAACTCCGGTGAGTGGGCGGTTAAAATAACTATATGGGGAAATGGGCGGGAAGCGCTCTCTCGGGTCTGGTATTGGCTTTATTGGCGGCCGACGGCTGGAGCGCTTCCAAGCCGCCCGAGTGCTTCCGGCAGATCATAACCGAGGTAAAGGCCCTCCCGCCCCTGGTTCCGGGGGCTTATTCCGTCGCGGGGGAGATCCCGTACTCCATCTCCTTTGAAAACGGTTTAAGACTAGTCAGCGACCCGGCCGCGCGCGAGGTCCTGGTCTTCTTTCCGAACGGCAAGAAGCTCGTCCTGGCGGAGGCCTCTTTGGCGGCGGCCTCGGACGCCATTGTCTTGTCCCAGGTGGTTCGGCGCGAGGGCGAGACGAGGTTCGTGACGGCCCAAGCCATCAAGGAGCGGGCTCCCTGCGTTTACGGCGCCAAATTCGACCCGGCCAAGGATTGGATGACCAGCATCGAAGCGCGCCGGTATTGGAAGAATTACCCGCCGTCCATCGTCTACTTGGTGCTCGCGGGCCTTTACGGCAACGCGGCGGCGCGCCATGGCGCCGCCGCCTTCGAGCCGGTCAAGGAGGGCTTGTCCGGGGAATACCGCTCGGCCGGAGGGGTCGTCATGGTCCCGCTCATTCTGCGCCGTTGGGCCTCGGAGCAGAATCCGTTCCCCAATCCCTAGCCCCCCAGCCGCTCTGCGCAGTGGCTTTTGAGGCGTTGGATGATTTCCTTCTGCAGCCTTGAGTAATAGGGCTGCTTGAAATAGTGGAGAACGACGGGTATTTCAAGGGGCTTGAGCCCCGGGATGACCCGCACCGACGAGGCCTTGGAGAGCAGGTGCCTGGGCACCACGGCTTTCCCGAGGCCCAGGGCCGCTCCATTGATGATCCCGTGTATGTCGTCCATGTAGCGCCGAGCCGGGGATTTGGACGCCCTTAGGCCCTGCTTCTTTAGGAAGAGCTCGGTGGTGCGGTCATTGGGGTCGTGGTCGAGGTAGATATCCGGGGAGCGGAAGCGGGAGCTCTCGATCAAGACGCAGGCCTCGCGGCCCAATAGGACGGATTCGAGGCCGGAACGCTCCAAGATCCGGTCGAGCACGACGAAATCGGCCTCGCCGCTCTCAAGCATCCCCGGCAAGTCGCGCATCTCGGCCGCGGCGAACTCGTATTGAACCAAGGGGTTCTCCCTCAGAAACCCGGCCAGGGCCGGAACCACGACCGAATGCAGGATCGTGGAGTATCCGGCCAGGCGCAGGCGCCCTCCAAAATCGCCCTCGGGCGTCCCGCCCAGATCGCTTAAAAGCT
This sequence comes from Elusimicrobiota bacterium, assembly GCA_016218575.1. Taxonomy (NCBI): domain Bacteria; kingdom Pseudomonadati; phylum Elusimicrobiota; species Elusimicrobiota bacterium. The sequence continues at coordinate 130,159 of JACRDN010000020.1, read as the reverse complement.
CGGCCTCGAGATGTCCTTGGGCCTGGCAGTAGCGCAAGAGCCTCGTCCCGGCGTCGGTGAGGCGCGCCTCTTTTCTGTCGCGCACCAAGAGGGTGAGCCCCAGGGCGCGCTCCAAGCTTCGAATCCTTTGGGAGAGGGCCGGCTGGGTGATGTTGACGCGCTTGGCGGCCGCGGAGAAGCTCCGGGTTTGCGCGGTCGCGTGGAAGGCCTCTAGCTCGTGCGCTGGGATTGGCATAAGAAATTGTTATGGATAAATAGAATCTATTTATTTTACATCATATCACCCTTCTGTTAAAACTGGGCAGGCGTCAGCCGGGGAACAGGAGGAATTTATGACAGGACAGACTTTGACGGAGATAGAGGCTCTGGGGCTCGAGAGCCGGCATGATTTGGCCAACGGGCATGCCTCGCAGGAGCTGCCCGAGTTTCAGCAGGCGATCGTCAAGCGATTGCCCGAGCTTTGGGAGAGCGGCGCCAAAATCAGGTCGGGAGAGGCCGAAAGGCGGTTCAAGGAGGCGTTCCGAAGGCTGTCGAGTTGCCCGTCTTTGGCGGGCTACGGGCATTTCAAGATAGCCCCGACCGCGTCCTGCTCCATCGACCTGGCGGCGGTGTGGCTGGCCGAGAAAAAGCTCAAAACCGCGCTTCTTGAGCCGACCTTCGACAATCTCTGCCTGATCCTTAAGAGAAGGGGCGTGGCTTTGGAGGCTTTGCCCGAGCCCGAGCTTCACGGGGGAGCCTGGGACAAGGCCCTGGACCGGAGCCGGGCCGGTGCCGTCTTCATCGTCAATCCCAATAATCCAACGGGCAAGGTTCTTTCCAGGGAGCAATTCCAAGGCCTGGTCGAGTGGTGCGCGCGAAATAAGAAAGTCCTGGTCCTGGACAATACCTTCCGGTTCTTCATGCCTCAGGACACGGACCATTACCAGATCCTCTTGGACTCGGGGGTCTCCTTCATTTCCATCGAGGACACGGGCAAGGTCTGGCCCACCCAGGAGATCAAGGCCAGCCTCCTCTTCTGTTCGCCAGACATCATCCGGGAGATGGAGGTTATCTACGATGAGATATTCCTCTGCCCCTCGAACTTTGCCCTGGCGGTTCTGGGCGAGTTCTTGAAAGACGCGCTGGAACGGGGCCTGGCCGAGGCCGTATGGAAGGAGGTCGCCGAGAGACGGATCCAATTCAGGCAGGCCCTGGACGGGGAGGTGCTGTCGGTGCACCCGGAGGCCTTGAAGTCGAGGCTGAGCGTGGAATGGGTCCGGATCGGGCCGCCTTTTAAAAGCGACTGGCATTTGGCCCAGCATTTCAAGGCCAAAAATCTGGTGCTTCTGCCCGGAAGGCCTTTCTACTGGAGCCGGCCCGGGGCGGTCACCCACTGCGCGCGCTTTGCCTTGCTCAAGCCCAAGGCCGATTTTCTTGAGGCGGTCGCGTTTTTGAGTCAAGAGCTCTGGAGGCTCGGTCATGAATAAAATCGAATATCCGCTCGGACACTCCCTGGAGGAGGTGGTCCGGCTGGAGTCTCAAGCCCTCCTCTTGCGCGAGCCCGTCTTGGAGGCGCTGGCAAGCCAAGCCGGGCATTGCCTTGAGATCGGCTGCGGATCCGGGGCCAATTGGCCCTGGCTTAAGCGGGCCAACCCAAGGCTCAAATACACCGGGATAGACAAGGCCTCTCAGGCCGTCGCCGTGGCCCGGGCCAAGTTCGGGCAGGAGCCCGGCGCTGAATTTCTCGTCATGGATGGGGGTGGTATCGCTTTTAATGAGTCCAGTTTCGACCTGGTGTTTACCAAGTTGGCGCTGTGGTGCATCGGCCCGCTTTGGGAAGAGACTCTCAGACAGGTCAGGCGCCTGCTTAAGCCCGGAGGGGTCTTCTACGCCCTGGAGCCTTGCAACCAGTTGATACAGTGGCAGCCCCAAAAACCCGCCGCTCAAAAATGGATGCGGCTATGGGACGAGGCCGCGATCGGCAAGGGACTCGATCCTTGCATCGGGACCAAGATCCCCGGGGCTTTGGTCAGGGCCGGTTTTGAGGGGGTTCAGGCGAAATTCCATCCCGTTGCGGCCCTGGGAGCCCAGGGGAATGACTACGAGGCCGTAGTCAGCAACCTTAAGGGCTTTTATTTCGGGGAGGCAGCTATAAAGCTCTGTATTGATAATGAGTGCGGCCTGGCCCGGGAGGCGGTTCGAGCAATGAGCCTCCGGCGGCCCGATTCTTTGGTTATGGACGCCTTATTCGCCTCTTGGGGCGTGAAAGGGAGCTGAGTATTCTGTCTTGCCTGGCGAACATTCTCGCCTTTTTCCGCGGAGTGGAATCCTCGTGGCCGAGGAGATGCAAGGTCCCGTGGATGATGAGGGTCAGTATTTCCTGGAGGAGAGGGTGTCCGAGCTCACTGGCCTGCGCTCGGGCCTGCGGGACGGAGATGTAAACGTCCCCGAAGGGCTCTCGGGGGCTGTTCGGGGGGTCGTAGTTGAAGGCGATGACGTCGGTGTCGTGGTCGTGGCGCAAGAATGTCTCGTTTAGGGCGAGCATCTTTTTTCTATCCGTTAAAATAATGCTGATCTCCCCCGAGCCGCGGAACTTCTCGCTCTTAAGTGCGGCAAGGCAAGCCTTCCTCAAAAGGCGGGGCTTCCGGGCCGAGGCGGGCAGGAGCCCGGCGCCGAAGACGTTGACCGTCACTGCTTCTGCTCCCAGAGATCATAGGCCCGGATCACGCGCTTGACGAGGGGATGGCGCACCACGTCTTCCTCGGTGAGGCGATGGAAGGCCACTCCCTCCACCCCCTTCAATATCTCGGTCACGCGCACCAGGCCAGAGACGGTCCTTTCAGTGAGATCGGTTTGGGTGATGTCGCCGGTGACGACGGCCCGCGAGCCAATGCCCATACGGGTCAGGAACATCTTCATCTGCTCCGGGGTGGTGTTTTGGGCCTCATCGAGGAGGATGAAGGAGTCTTCGAAGGTGCGCCCGCGCATGTAGGCCAGGGGAACGATCTCGATCACCTCGGTGTCCCGCCACATCCGGAAGCGCTCGGGGCCGAGCAAAGCGAAGAAGGCGTCGTAGAGGGGCTTGAGGTAGGGGTTGACCTTCTCCAGCAGGTCTCCCGGCAAAAATCCCAGGCGCTCTCCCGCTTCTACCACGGGGCGGGTCAAAATGATGCGGTTGACCTGCCGCAGCTCGAGCGCCCGCAGGGCGCAGGCCACGGCGATGAAGGTCTTTCCCGTGCCGGCGGGGCCGATCCCGAAGGCCAGCTCGTGGCTCAGGATCGTGTCTATGTATTTCTGCTGGTTGGGCGTGCGGGCCCGGACGATTTTCCCGTAGGCCGTGCGGTAAATCCCGTCCTCGGGAACGGAAGGGGAATCCAGGTCCATGGGTTCTGGGATGGAGGCCTGGGCTTGGCCTTGGCCCAGGCCTTGCCGGATGACAGCGAGCTTTTCGCGGATGCGGCGCATAACCTTGTCCGCTCGGCCGGCGCTGCCCTTGATGGTGAGGCGCAGCTCCCCCGTCTGCGCGTCCTGGCGCAGGAAAATCTCGACGCCGAAGTCGCGCTCCATCTGGCGCAGGGCGGCGTCCCTTTCGCCCAGGAGCTGAAGGGCCTCCTCGGGGCTTTCCAAGCGGATTCTTTTAGTGACCATATTCCTCCCGGTGCGGGTTATGCGGGTAAGGTTTTCCCACGGGGCACCACCACGAGCCCCGAAGGGTCCACGAAATAGCGCTGGGCGTCTTTGGAGGGATTGTGCCCTATGGTTTCCCGGGAGGGGATGTCGTTGAAGCGGTCCACGATCACTCGACGCAGCCTCGCCTCGGCCCGGACCTTGCAGAAATCCATGATGATGGAGTCCTCGATGACGGCGCCGTCGTGGACGTGCACGCCGCGGCCCAGGATGGAGTTCTTGATCGTCGCGTTGCGCACGAAACACCCGTCTCCGATGATGGTGTTGACGAGCTTTCCGTCCAGGATCTTGGCCGGAGGGCCGTCGTAGCGTCCGGCGTGGAGGAACCATTTTCGGTTGTTCAAGTTAAGTCGGGGCTTGGCCCCCAGGATGTCCATGTTGGACTGGTAGTAAGCCGGGAGGGTGCCCACGTCGCGCCAGTAGGCCTTTTCCTCGTAGGGCTTGAGCCCGGGAAGGACGTTGGTCGAGAAGTCATAAGCGTAGACCTTGAGCTTCTTGGGAATGATGGGGAGGATGGATTTGCCGAAGTCCAGGTCCGGGGCCTGGAAGGCCTCGTCCTCGAGGATGCTCATGAGCACGTCCGCGTTGAAAAAGTAGTTGCCCATGGAGGAGAGGGCGCGGCCCGGATCCTTGGGCATGGGCTTGGCCGCGGCGGGCTTCTCCTCGAAGGCGGTGATGCGCCCCTTGGCGTCGGTCTCCACGATCCCGAAGGCGGGTGCGCTCCGGATGGGGACGGGGAGGGTGGCCACGGTCATGTCCGCGCCTTTCTCGAGGTGAAAATGCATCATCTGGCCCACGTCCATGCGGTAGACGTGGTCAGCCCCGAATACGGCGATGATGTCCGGGTCGAAGTCCCGGATGAGGTTCATGTTCTGGCGCACGGCGTCGGCGGTCCCCCGGTACCAGACGGTCCCGATGCGCATTTGCGGGGGGACCACGGTGATGAATTGGTCGCGGGTGAGCCCCGTGGTGCGCCAACTCGTGCGCAGGTACTCGATGAGGCTTTGGGAGAGGTATTGGACCAGGACGTAAATCGAGTGCATCCCCGAATTGACGAAGTTCGAGAGGACGAAATCTATGACCCGGTATTTCCCGCCGAAAGGGACGGCGGGCTTGGAGCGCTCGTGGGTCAGGGGATGCAGGCGCTCGCCCTTGCCTCCGGCCAGGATGATGGCGAGGACTCGGCGCGTGCGGGCGATGTCATTGGGCATTAGTATCCTCTTCGGAGGAGTCCGCCTCGGGCACCGGGCTCAAAAAACCGCCCCGGGGGCCCGCGGCCTTGTCTTGCCTGGATTCGATGACTTGGACGGGCTCCTCCCGTTCCGGCCCGGGCTTGTGCCGCGAGGCCTTGCCGAGCTGAACGTCGCCTAGAACCAGTATTTGTCTCTTGTCCTCGAGCCCTGAGGTGATCTCGGTCAAAGACTCCGTGGAGAGGCCCGCGGAGACCTTCACCGGCAGGTAGACCTCCGAGCCGTGGCGGATCAAAGCTTGGGTCGGCACGGCCAAGACATTTTTGCGGCGCGCCGGGACGATCTCGCCCTTCCAAGCGGTCCCCGGCTCCAGGTAATTTGAGGGGGATAAATCCATGGCGAATGTTCCTCCGGAGCAGCCGCGCAGGGGCAGCTTGAACCTGCGATTGGGCTCGGCGGCGGGCCAAAATTCCAAAATTTGGCCGTCCTTGACCCAGGCCGCGTCCTGAGCGGCGGCCTTCCCCGTCAAGGTGAGCTTTTGGGCCACCTCGAAGAGGAGGGCCTTGGGCTTGAGCCACTCCTTGGGGCTGATGAAGACTCTAAGAACAAAGCAGTCCCCGGGGCAATGGATGGGAGTGGGCTTATAGACGGATTTCCAGCGCTTCTCGAGCTCTCCCTTGGCGTTGGTCCGGGAGTCGAAGAGGTCGGCCATCTCCTTGTTGGCCAGGCTCCCGAGGCTTTTGCCGGAGAGGACCCAGGAGCCGGGCGAGGCCGTGACCTCCTCGGCCCGCCCCTCCATGCTGGCGCGCAGCCTCAATACTTCCCGGGCCTCGACCGCGCCCTCGGCCGGCACCACGATCTTAAGGTCGGCGCGCTGGGCCCGTGCCGCCTGCTGGGCCAGGCCCGCGCGGCCCAAGCCCAGGACCGCGATCAGGGCCGCCAGGACGTGCATGGCTTATTTGGCCGGGGTCGAGATCAACGCCCCGCGCTGGGCGTTGATCTCCGGGTTGATCCCTTTCCAGACATGGGACAGGAAGGCGGCCCAGGTCCAAGGCATCTTGTCCTTGAAGACGCTGGCCATGGCCTCGGCGTACTGCTGTATCTCCCACTGGGCATGGGCGTCGGCGCGCAGGGAGAGAAAATTCATGAGGCTCCTGGCGTTGACGGTCCAGTAGAACTCCGTGTAGAGGTTTACCGGCAGGACCATCCGGGCCATTTCCCGCGCCACTCCGGCCGCCACCATGGAGCGGTAGGTCTCAAGGGCCGCCTCGACCTGTTTTGAGAACATGGCCTTGAGCGCCCCCTGGTCGAGCTCGCAAGCCGCGACAGAGCCCTGCTTGTTCTTGCGGTCCTGGGCCCTCCAGGCCGCGGGAATGTAGAAGTCGTCCTTGACCTCGGTATAGCGGTACGAGATCTCGTTGTAGGCCGCGAAGCGGTGCCGGAACCATTGCCGGGCCACGAAGATGGGGCAGCTCACGTGGAACTTGAACACGGAGTGTTCGAAGGGGGTCATGTGGGAGTGCTGAAGGAGATAGGAGATGAGCTTGCGGTCCGCCTCCTCGCCCTTGGATTTCCCGCCGTAGGAGACCCGGGCCGCGTCAACGATCCCGGAATCCCCTCCCATGAAATCAATGAGCCTGACGAAGCCCTTGTCCAGCACTTGAAGCCGCTCTAGGTTAGTCATGCAACCTCCAATTATTGTCTTCCACCGCCATGAAAAATCCTCATGTCCGGGAGCTTGGCTGACTCGCGCGCCGACTCCTCGACCCAGCGCGCGAGCAGGGGATCCGGGAGGATGGTTTTCGCGTTGAAGCGCGCGAAATGCTCCTTCAGGATCCCGGCGATTCGGCGCGGGGTTTCCGCGGGCGACATCTCCACGAGGACGGCCAGGACCTGGCCGCGCCGGCGCAGGGCCTTGAGTGCTGAGCGCAGCTCCGCCTCCGACTGGCGCTCTCCGGCCGCTGAACCGGATCTCCAGATGAAGGCCCCGGCCGCGCGCAGGCCCGCCTTCTGGCGGACTTTCTCGGCCACGGCGCTCAAACTATCGCTCCAGTCCCGGGAGGCTTGCGACGAAAACGGGCTTTGCCCTATGAGGAGGAGGGCTTCCTCGGCGGGCTTACGGCTTAATGCCTTGGCTCGGGAGGCGAGGATCTCCACGGCCAGGGGATGGTCGTCCAATGCCTTGGACAGCACCACCGGGACCTTGAAGAGAACCCGCGGTTGGCGGCCGATGGACTTCCGGGATGGGGAAATTCCCAGAAATTCCAAGGAGGGTTTTTCCCGGATTCCCAGGAGGAAGCGGTTCTGGTCCATCACCTCGGAGAACGACGAGGCGAAAAGGGGGATCGCCACGATTTTTTTCACGGAACGGGCCTCGAGCTTGCGCGCGGCCCTTTGCAGGGAAGGCTCCTCCGCGAGCCCCGGAGCGAACTCCAGCGGGAACTTGGCGCCGAGCTCCTCCTTGAGCGAGTCCACGGCTTGGGTCCAATCTCGGCTGCCTCCTTCCCCCAGGAGCAGTACTCCGAAGGGATGCCGGGCTTGGTCGCGGGGGGCTGTCCCCGCGGCAAGGGCCGGGAGCAGGGAGGCGGCGGCGAATATTCCGGAAAGCCTCACCTTCTGTTTTTCGACTGCTGGAGGGCGGACTCCACGTGCTCGCGCAGCTCCTGCAGGCTGACGGGCTTCGAGATGAAGTCGTCTCCGCCGCTCAGGGCGGAGCTCAGCTTGTCCTGGTGGCTTTCGCGCGCGGTGAGAAATAGAATGGGGGTGCGCCGCCCTTGTTTCTCCAGGGCACGCATCTTTTGGCAGGCCGCCAGGCCGTCCATGCTGGGCATCATCAGATCCATGAGCACCAGGTCCGGCTTCTCGGACTTGAATAGGGCCACTGCCTCCTGGCCGTCTGCCGCGGAGACTGTGTCGTAATGCAGCCGGGCCAGCTGGGTGGAGAGCACCTCCCTGATCGCGGGGTCGTCGTCCACCACCAGAATTTTTTTCTGGGTCGTCATGGATCGTAAATCCACAGGGAGGATTGGCCCGCGCGGCTGACCACCAGGACGGCCAGCTCCTGCCCCCCATCCGGCCCGTCCACCAAGGTGATGGCCGGGGAGTAGCCTCCGAGCTCGGAGGTCCAATCGGTGACCAGGCTCAGGCCGTCCCAGGATTTCCTGTGGATTTCCCCGTTGTTGAAGAGCCCGAAGGGCTCGGAGAGGCTCCCAAGCATGGAGGTGTTGCGCACCAGATAGAGCGTTTGGCCGCCGGCTTTGACGGGCATGGGGGGATTAAACTCCAGGAGGCGGTCCATCCAGCGGACCCTCAAGGGCGTCTGGCCGTAGGACTCGTCGCTCTTCCAGTAGCCCTTCTCGAATTGGACTCGGATCCGATGGTTCGGGGTCACGAAGACGGAGGCTGTTCCGCCGCCCAGGGAAGCCAGAGTGAAGCTGTACAGCCACTCCACGCGCCTGGGGCGCAGCGGTTCCTCACTGGGGATGTAGCGGCCGTCTTTATAGGAGAGAGGGTAGAGGCTGGAGAAAGGGAAGGTGCGGTCGCTCAGCAGCTTCTGCATAGCCAGAGCAGTCCGGCCCTTCTCGTTTTGGTAGCGCCGCACGGCCCAGGCAAGCTCGGCGGTTTTTTTCCATTGCCCCGCCTCGAGCTCCAAGACGACGGTCTCCACCCGGGAGAAGGTTTCGTTGTAAAGCGTGGCGAAAAGCTCGGCTCGGCCGTTTCCGTTGAGATCCGCGGCCTCGAGGGAGAGAATCCTGGGATTGAGTCCTGGGTGCTCCCACAGGGCCAGGGGCTTGGCGTCCTTGGGGGGATAGTCGTAGAGGGCCACGGAGCGATTTTGCGCCAGGACCAGTCCCAGGCGCCCATCGCCCCGGAAGTCCGCGACGGCCATGCCAGCGGCTTGATATGGGAAGGGCTCCGCCTTCCAGCGCGGCTGGCGTCCGGCCGGGCTCGGCGCGGGCTGGTTCCGGGCCGCGATTTTCTCGGGTGAGGCTTTGCCCTTCAGTCGGACGCGCATTCCCGCTTTCACGGCGGCCGAGGCCTGGGATATTTCTCCCGCGGAATATTGGGAGCGGACTTCTTTTATCGTTCCGCGGGCGACCCACTCTTCCATCCTGCCAAGGGATTTTTTTGTAATTGGATGAAGCAGTTCTTCTCCCAACGCGTAAATTTCGAGGGGCTGGGAGGGGAAGGCTCCGCTTTCCTCGCCGAAATCGAGGTACACGGTGGAGGATTCCACGCGCACTACGTAGCCTTCCAGATCCTGCGCCTGCCCCAGGACGCAAGCCGCCATGCTTGCCGCCAGGGCCAAAATCCACGAGCGAATAGAAAGGAATCTCAAGCAAATGAGAGGTTACCATTTTTATGTTAAAATGCGCCACGCGCCCAGGGCTCCTCCTCATGGAAAACATCTATCCCCGTTTCGACACATCCACGGCCCAGGACTTGATGTCCATAGTCGCCCAAGCCTATGGGCAGGACATCAAGGCGCGGGGGATTACCCTGCCCGCCAAATCCCGTCGTCAAAGGGCCTGCCTCGAGCCCCTGGGAATCGCCTTGGGAATGCTCGCGGCCGCCCTGCTGGAGAAGATGCCGGAGGGCCGGGCCTTGCGCGTCCACGAATGCGTCCTGGAAAAGCTCTCCTCCCCGAACAGCTACCCCTTCGCAGCCTCCTCTCCGGCTCTTCGCGGAGCCGGACAACTGCTGGATGAGCTCTCGCGCGGCGGCAAGGAGCCCGCGCTTCTAGCCGTGATCTCCCATCCTCCCGTGCTGGGAGAGGCCGTGCACCTCAATTTCGAGTTGATGCGCCACGGCGTTTCGGCCCTGTGCTGCCTGCGCCGGCGGCCCTGCCGGCCGCGCTTGGTGGTGGCCGTGGATCCTTTCGCCTTGGACAGCGTGCCCCTTTGGCAGGAAGGGCTTTACGCCGGCTTCATGGCCCGCTATCACCTGGGCCTGGACAGGATGATCCGCCTTCGCAAGGGAATCGGCCGTCGGCTCTTGAGGAAAACCGCGTGGTTTACGATGCCCCATCGCTTGTTGGGAGCGCTTTCCCAAGGAGAGGCGGTAGGGATGGTCTTGGCGGGAGGGGTTCCTTCCACGGCTCGCTCTCTTTACGCTTTCAGGGAATGGCTGGGCCGCCAACTGCGCTTAAGCCCCCGCCGGAGCAGGCCGGGCGAGGTCCTGTCGGAGCTCAAGAAGAACGCCGATTTCCGCCTCTTCTTTGAGCGTTGCGCGCCCCTGCCCTGGCGCAGCTCTTGGAGGCTGCTCGAGGCCTGGTGCTTGGGAGTCTTGGCGGGCTCGGCGGCCGATGGGCGCCTGGAGCCGGGGGGAGAAGAGGCGCTAAGAGCCTGCCTCGCAGCCCTGGCCTTGGATGAGCCGGAGGCTGGTCGGGCCCTGGCCGATCTGGAGCGGGAGTGGGCGCGGGAAACGCCTTACCGCGAGCGCTTCTTTCGCTTGCTGGCCGGCCGGGTTCTCGCCAAAGGCCGGCCCATCCTATTTCTACCCGTGGTTCATCGCGGGGGAGGCGTCGAGCCATTGGGAGTCGAAATCCGGAACGCCTGGGGCTGGGCCGAGGGCGGGCTCGGGGGCGTCCAAGTCCTGAGGCCCGGCCGCGGGCCGGAGTCGCTGACAGCCGAGGCGTTCGCCAGGAGCTTCGGAGAGGAGAATTTCAAATGAATACCACTATTTACCGCGGCGTGCGCGACTTGAAGGGATTTTCCCTCAAGAGCTGCCCGGCCATGCCCGAGCCCGCGGCGGTGCTCATGTGCCCTCCGGACTATTACGACGTCGTGGACGTGAAGAACCCCCTCATGGCGGGCAAAGTGGGAACCGTGAACAAGTCCTTGGCCCATCGGCAGTGGGAGGACGTTTGCGCGGCTTTCGAGCGGGCCGGCAAGTCCGTGCGCCGGATAGAGCCCATCCGAGGCTTGGAGGACATGGTTTTCTGCTCCAACCAAACCTTCGCGGGCCTGACTCCGGAGGGTGAGAAGGTCTGCCTGCTCGGCCAGATGAGGCATTCCTCCCGCAAGAGGGAGGTCCCGGCCTTCGAGGAGTGGTTCAAAAAAGAAGGATACCGGGTGGCCCGCCTCAAGGATTCATCCTTCTCGTTCGAGGGATCCGGCGACGCGATCTGGCATCCCGGCAAGCGCCTGATCTGGGGCGGGCATGGATTCCGTTCCGAGCCGGAGGTTTACGGGGAGCTCTCCGAGATATTCAAGGCCCCGGTGATCCTTCTCAAGCTCGTCAATGAGAAATTCTATCACCTGGACACCTGCTTCTGCCCGCTCAACCAGGAGGCCGTGCTCATCTATCCCGCGGCTTTCGATTCGGCGAGTCTGGAAGTCATCCTCAAGATATTTCCCGTCGTGCTCACCGCGAGCGAATCCGAGGCCTCCCGGAGCCTGGCCTGCAACGCCGCCATCGTGGACTCCAGGACCGCCATCGTCCAAAAGGGGACGACCTCGGTGGCCCGCCACATGCAGGTGGTGGGCCTCCAGGTCATCGAGGCGGACACTTCGGAGTTCATCAAGTCCGGTGGCAGCGTCTATTGCATGAAGATGTTTCTTTACTGAGCCTGGTTTTGGTATATTTGCCTGTCCCTGCCGTTAGAACGCTCAAGGAGGCATGACCATGAGAAAAGCGGGATTGTTTTTGGCCTTAGCCGAGGCCTTTGCTGTCGGCGCGCAAGCCGCCGCTCCAGCCGTCGACTGGAACGGCTCGTCGCGGGACGGGGGTGCACGCCTCATTGAAAAAATTTCAGTTCATTCCGTGGAGCTTCCCTCGATCGAGGCCTTCCCGCGGGCGGCGCGGGATGAAATCCGGATAGAGGGCGGGGGCTTGGTCAAGGGCGGTGGCGTTCTCTTAAAGGGGTTTTTTGACGAGCCGCAGGGGACCTTGACGGTCGCGGGCCGGGTCAGCGTGCAGGGAATGGGGGTTTATGGGGAAGGCGACGTCAGCGGGGCGATCCCAGTCCGCGGCGACTGGCCGATCAATCCGGACCGGCTCAAGGGCTGCGGTCAAGTTATCGGTTCGGTGAGCCTCAAGGACGCCAAGGGACTGCCGGCCGGACAGGCCTCGGTGTCGGGCCCGGTTTGCGTCGAGGGCCAGGCGTATTGGGTTAGGGTTCCCTTCGTAGGGGGACACTGGGTCGGCAATGTGCAGGGCAACGCCAAGGTGTCCGGAGTTCTTCCTTAGAAGATGCGGCGATTGGCATTGGCCGTCGGCATTCTCGCGGCGTTGTCGGGCGCCGGCCTCCGTGGCCGGGCTTGCGCCGCCCAGGCTCGCCCCAAGGCCAAGGCGGCTAAAAAGGGCCCGGATTACGAGAAGTCGAAGTACAAGGATTACCAGGTCCTGACCCAGGGCCAGTACCGCTTCGACGCCCAGGGGCGCCCGGTGGACCGGACGCCCAAGAAAAAAGCGGCGAAAAAAGCCGGCGCCGCGCCGAAGAAGGAACCTCCCCGATGTTCGGAGGGTGAGGCCTGCCAAAGTCCTCAATGAGCGAGCTCGTCCCGAGCCGTTGCGCCAGGCTTCTGTATTTTTGTAGATTAGCGCTTATGAGCCGTTTGTTCTGCTCCCTAGTCACGATCGTCCTGGCTTGGGGCTCTTTGCGGCTGGACATGCCCGTTCTCCTCGACCTGGGGGATGATTCCGCCGTCAGCATCCTGGACGAGGGCGGCCGCGCGGATCATCCCCCGGTTTTCGCCGTTTCTTCCGTTCCGCCGGTCCTTCCGGGTGCTCCCTCTTCTTTCGTCCGGCTTCCTCTTGAAGCGAGAGTTCGCCTTTCCAGCGCGCTTCCTCCCGAGCCGCGCTCCTTGTCGCCTCCCCGGCGCTGATCTTCCCCTAAAACAGACGCACCGTTCCGCGATCGCGCGGCGATCGAGAAATCAATGCAGCAAATAAAAGGAGAAATAACCCAATGCGTAAGCTCATGATGTTCGCGTTGCTAGTCGCGGCCGCCGGAGTGGCGTCCGCCCAGATGCCGTCCGACAAGGACCAGAAGCCGGCCGTCGCCGCTCCCGCGGCCCAGCCCGCCGCAACCCCGGTCCCGATGGAGCATGTCTCCGCCAAGCCGGCCAAGAAAGTGGCCAAGATGCCCAAGAAGGGCAAGAAGAAGGCAGCCGTCCCTGCCGCCGCCGCTAAACAGTAAGTAGTAGAAAGAGCCCAGTCCGCGAATGCGGACTGGGCTCTTTTCTTTGACGGTGTCTGTCGTGAATCGGCGCTTGTTTTATCTCGCCAGACGGCCCCCGTCGATGACTCCCGCTCCCTGCTCGCTGTCGCCCAAGTTGGGAATCCTCAAGGCTGAGGCTTTCAACATGGCCCGCACGGCTTCCGGAGTCGAGGCTCCCTTGGCGACTGCCAGAGCGGCCAGGCCCGTCACGTGCGGGGTGGCCATGGAAGTGCCCGAGTAGGCCTTTATCCCGCTGGCCTCATGCCAGCGCGGCACCGAGGAGGGGACCTTCACGCCCGGAGCGATGAAGGCGACCTCGGGCCCGCGGCTCGAGAAGGTCGCGATCTTGTCCTCCTGGTCGAGGGCCGAGACCGCGATGGCCTCAGGGTAGGCGGCCGGGTAATTCACTGCCTTGCTGTCGTTGCCCGCCGCGGCCACTATGGTCACGCCGGCCCGCTGGGCGAACTGCAGGACTTGCTGCATGAAAGGCATCTCCTGGGGAGCCCCCAGACTCATGTTGATCACCTGGATATTGTTCTGGGCGCACCACATAATACCGCCTATGATGCCGAAAAGAGAGCCGGAGCCCTCCTTGTTGAGCACCTTGACGGCGTAAAGAGAGGCCTTGGGCGCCACACCCACCACCCCTTGGCCGTCGAGCTTGGCGGCCACGATTCCCGCCACGTGAGTGCCGTGAAAATGATCGTCGGCCCAGGGCGCGCTTTTGTCCAAGGCGTTGTAGCCGCCCGCGATCTTATCCTTGAGTTCCGGGTGTTCCGGGTCGATTCCCGTGTCGACGATGGCCACCCGGACTCCGTCGCCTCTGTTCGAGGCCCAGGCGGCGGGGGCGTTGACTCGTCTGACGCCCCACTGGACTTCGTCGCTATCGGAGGCGCGCATCTTGCGGGGGGGAAGCTGTCCAAGCACGGACTCGACGCTGGGCATGGCGATTTCCTGGAAGGAAGCGGGCTGAGCCTCGATCCATTTGCGCCAGACGTCGCGCTCCACGGCCGCGATCCGCGGGTCGGCAAAAAGCCTGGACTTTATGGCGAAGGACCTGCCTTCCGGAGCTTGGGCCAGGATCAGGCCCAGGGCCGGAATCTCGTCCACGATCTCGAGGCCCTCCGCTTCAAGGATTCTCTGCTTTTCCAAGAAGCCCACTGCCGGCTTGAACGCGACGATGAGCCGGTCCTGGGCGCCCTCCGCCGTCAAGGCTGCGTCGCCCCGAACCGGCCAAGCCAAGGCCAATAACCCTAAGAACCAGAGCCACTTTCTCATAGCCACCTCCCCACGATTTAGGTCCGGCGCCACGGCGCGCCAATCTCTCCTATTAGCATATTTATGGACCGAAAGTCCTAAATATGTTTTAGGACCTTTGGGTTATTTTATTGAGGGCGACCAAGAGGTCCCGCGGGCTGAAGGGCTTGCCCAGGAAGGCGTCGAAGGCGGGAGACGGCTCCTGTTGGGGATGGAAGCTGGCGGAGAGGGCCAGGATGGGGATGCCCGCCGTGCGGGGGTCGGCTTTTATCCTCCTGCCCGCCTCGAAGCCATCCATGCCCGGCAGGCGCTTGTCCAAGACCACGGCGTCGAAGGCGGAGTCCGCCTCCAGGGCCTTCAGGGCGCTTTCGGCGTCGTAGCAGGACGCCACTTCGAAGCCGGCGAGTCTCAGGTATTCCGAGGCCAAGGCGTTGGTGGCATGCTCATCGTCAACTATGAGCACGCGTTTGGGTTTCGTCATGCCTCGGGCTTGAGGAGGGGCAAGGTGAATTTGAAGCGGGTACCCCGGCCAAGCTCGCTCTCGACCCAGATGCGGCCTCCATGGCTTTCCACGATGTTCTTGCATATGGCCAGGCCTAGGCCCGTGCCGGCCGTCTTCTTGGAGACGGGGTCCGGAACGCGGTAGAACTTCTCGAATATCCTCTGCTGGTGCTCCCGCGAGATTCCCGGACCCTCGTCCTGGACGAAGAGCTCGACCCACGATCCCTCGGGGCGCGCCGAGATCGTGATGGTCCCGCCCGATGGGGAGTATTTCAGGGCGTTGCCGCAGAGGTTGACCAGGACCCGGTAGGCCTGCTCCTCGTCGGCCCAGGCGTGGTCGCCTCCGGGAGCGAAAAAGGTCTTGAACTGGGCGCCGGAGGGATGCTCGTGGAAAAGAGCCGTGAGGCGCTGGGCCAGGGCCTTCAAGTCCAGGGACTTGGGCTTGAGTGGGACCCCGCCCTGCTCCAGGCGCGAGAGGTCCAGGAAGTCGGTGACCAGGTCCCCGAGCCTCTTGGACTCCTCGAGGATGATTCCGAGGTAATAGCGCCTCTGCTCCAGGGTGACCTCATCCCAGAAGTCGAAAATGGTTTCGGCGAACCCGCGGATTGCGGTGAGCGGCGTGCGCAGCTCGTGGCTGACCAAGGAGACGAACTCGGACTTCATGCGCTCGATCTCCTTTCTGCGGGTGATGTCCCGGTAGGAGCAGACCATGCCGAAGGGGGCGCCCGACTCGTCCTTGAGCAAAGTGAAGGTTCCCTCCACCGGGACCAGGCTCTCGTCCTTGCGCTTGCGCACCGTCTCGATGTTGCGCAGGCTTCCCTCCCGCAGGACCCGGTCCTCGATTCCCTTGATCTCGTCGAGCTTGTCCTTGGGGGTGAGGAGATTCGCGGGCCAGCCCATGATTTCCTCGCGGGCGTATTGGAAAAGCTCCGAGGCGCTCGAATTCCAGCTGAGTATCCGGGAGTCGAGGTCCGTGATGAAGATGGCGTCAGCCGCCTGGTCGGTCACCGCGGCCATGGTTTTCTGCTGCTGCAGATTTTTCTGGTTGAGCCGGGCGTTGCGCAGGAGCCGGGTGATCTCGAGCATTGTCTGGTCGCGCTCGGCGCTGTGCTTTTGCGCCTCTGGCCAACCCACCAGGAGCACTCCGTCCTCGGTGGCCTCGATCCGACGGTAGTACAACAGAGGAGCCGCCATCCAGCGACCGGCCGTGATGATGCGCCTCTCCTCCAGGGCCTGGGCCACGAGCTCGGCCTCCTCCTGGGCGGCGTCCGGGCTTTCGAAGCGCTTGTCCCCGTCCCGGTGGGCCGCCACGGGAAGCCCGAAGTCGTCGCAGAAGAAAACGGAGACATGTTTGGCCTGCATCAGGGCGAGGAGGAGCTTCCCGGCCGAGACCAAGGCTTCCGCGAAGGGCTTGTCCGAGAACAGCTCGAGCGACATCCGGTTGAGGAGCATGAGCCGATGGTAGCGCGCCGAGAGAGTCGAGCTCGAGGGATCGGAAACGGGAGGCTCCGACAGGGTTTCTAGGAGGGGGATGATCCTGTTTGTTTCCCAAGTGGAGATATTGAGGCCCGCCGTGTTTCGGCTGGCCTCGGCGGCCTGGCAAGCGGCTTGGCAGAGTGCTGCGGCCCCGCCGGAAATATTCGCGGAATTGCAGATGCCGGTGCCGAGGCTGATCTTCAAATTCTCTTGAATCATTTGGTGCAAACGCAGGGCCGCCTCCTGGGCCCCCGGCAGCCCGGCCGGGACCAGGAGGCCGATCTTGTCGGGAGGGAGTGCCGCCAGGCGGTCGCTAGAGCGCAGCTCCGGCTCCAGGAAGTCGCAGATTTTGCGCAGAATCCGCCGCGCCGCCGGAGAGAGCTCCTTATTGGCGTTGCCAGAGAGCTCGTAGGGGTGGAAAACGATGAGGCTTGCCTGCCTGCCGGCCTCGAGCTCGCGCCCCAGGCGCTTGAGAAGCCCGACCTTGGACAGGACAGCGCTCTTGGGCTTGGGCGCTTTCACTCGTGGCTGCGGGGAAATTGTTGTATCATTGGGCCTGAAGCCATGAAAAGCAGGGCCTTTCGCTGGACGCTGTTTTTCCTGTCCATCCTGTTTCTTGCTTGGTCCCTGTTCCGCGAGTCCAGTTGGGTCTCCATCGGAGGCTTCTTTGTCTGCGGCGGCGCCTGGTATGGCCTCACCTGGCTCAAGACCCGCGAGCTCGACTCTCCTTCCCCTAAATAATCCGTCTTGGCGCCGGATTCAAGCATAACAGATGCCCTTGTTTTGTCAATACCAGCGGGTCGTATGGAACTTTTTGGCGGGTTCGCTCGTATAGTTGGTATGCAGGATTATTCCCAGCTTCAGCCTATTGATCATATTGAGCGGCGCATTTATCTGGTTCGTGGCCATAAGGTCATGTTGAGCACGGAGTTGGCCAAGCTTTACCGCGTGGAACCCCGTGCGCTTGTCCAGGCCGTTAAACGTAATATTAAACGTTTCCCCGATGATTTTATGTTCAGGCTGACACTCAGCGAAGCTAATTCTTTAAGATCACAAACTGTGATCTTAAAGAGAGGACAACATATTAAGAATCCCCCTTATGCCTTTACTGAACAGGGCGTAGCCATGTTGTCTAGTGTTCTGCGCGGCAACCGCGCCATCCAGGTCAATGTGGCCATCATGCGGGCTTTCGTGCGGCTGCGCGAGATGATTTCCTCTAATCAGGATTTGGCTCGGCGGCTTGATGGGCTTGAAAAGAAATACAACCGAAGGTTCCGAATTGTCTTTGACGCAATCCGTAATCTTATGGATCCGCCGGAGGTGCCTCGGCGTAGAATCGGATTCGAGATTAAGAAAAGACAGAATAAGTCTTAAGGGACAGATCTTCGCTCGAACAGGACGTTGACGGCCTGCCCCGGCCTGATTTCCCCATTGAAGGGTTCCACTACCGACCATTGCACAGGGACCAGTATCTCCCGGGCTCCCGCGATGATGGCTTGACCTGGCGCGGAGGCGAAGGCCGCGCCGGCCGCCTCGGGATTGGGCCAATGCTGGAACGCCGCCTCGTATTTGTCTTTGGTGACGATGATGACGTAGCCGTCCAAGCCGTAGACCCGGAAGGCCTGTTCGACGTCCTGGACGTGCCGGAGGAGCTTCTCGCTGAAGGCGGCGGGCTCAAGATTGGGGTGCCTGGTTCCGATGAAGAAAGTGGAATGCCCCGATTGCCAGTCCACCGGCCTTCCCGTAACGTCGTAGGGCGTTTCCTCAGCCAGGGTGCCGTGAAGAGGGACGGCTCCGTCGCTCCGGGACTTCTCTCGGTCAAAAATAGTCCAGTGGAGATCGCTGTAGGCTTGGCCTTCGGGAGTTCGCCTCGCCGCCTGATAGACCGGCTCGGACTCGTAAGCGACCAAAGCGTATTCATCAACGATGGAGGCCGGATGACCCTCCGGCGGCAGGGCGGGAAGGTAGGCCGCGGCCCCGTTCTTGGCATGGGCGGCCGGCAAGGCTGGAATGAATACCGTGGTTAACTGCCGGGCGAAATACTCTTGGGTGACATCGGGGCGCTTCACTCCACGGAAAACGCGGTAGTAGGGCGCTTCGGCCGCTCCAGCCAGGCGCGCGCCGAGAACTAACAGAAAGATACGCGTCAGAACGAACAATTTGTTCATTTTTATTCTCCAAAATGCAAGGTGACGGCGCTCAGCCACAGGGCGTCGTTGGGCTTGACGCCCGGCTGGGGCCGGCTGTCGTATTCGTCGATCCAGGCGAGCTTGAGCCCAAGGTTCCGCTTCCAAATAATCGTCTCGAGGCCGATCTCGGCGAAAAGGTGGTAATCGCCGATCGCATCCATCTTGGGGCGGTAAAAGAAGTCCGCTCGGAGCTCGGCGGCCTGCGAGAGGGGCAGGCGCAGGACGTCGCGCAGGGACAGCCGGGCGGCGCTCTCCGCCAGGCCTCCCTTGAAATTCTCGTACTCATGGGTGATGGCCAGGCTCAAGCCGTGTTTTACTTCTCCCCATTGGGCGTCGTACCAAGGGCCGACTCCGGTGGTGCTCCGGTAGTCCAGGCGGATGAATTCATTGTAGGCATTTGTGTTGAAAGCGAAAATTTTCCAGGGCCGCTGGATTTCGCGGTCGTAGCGCGCCGTGAGGCTTCCCTGGTTTAGAATTTTCCGGGACCCGAAGGTGTTGTAAATCATCGAGCCGTTGAGATAGGCGCTGGAGTCCGACCAGGCCTTGAACGCCGAGAACCCGCCGCTGATGTAGTCTACGTCGGTGTTGCCGCGGTTGAAGTTGCCGCCGAAGGCCAGGTCCAAGCCCCAGTCCTTGCGGTCCTGCATCACGGCTTCCGGGGTCGAGGTCCGGGTGTCCGTGGCCCTCAGCGAGGGGAATTGCGCCCAAGCGGTTTGATGGATGAGGGCCGTCAGCGCGCACAACAGCAGAGCTGATTTCATGGAGGCTTATTTATGGCGATAGTTTTCCAGGGATTGAACCAGAGCGTTTGCGAAGGCCTCTTCAGACATCGGGTTCTGGCCGGTGATAAGTTCCCGGTCAACCACCACGTTGGAGGTCCATTTCGGGGCTCTCTTGACAGAGGCGCCCGCCGTCTCCAAGGCCTGGTCGGGATAAAATTTCACGTAGCCCCCGAGGGCGTTGTCCTGGCCGGGCTCTTCTTGCTGTTCCTCGGCGGTCGTGAAGACCGCGAGGGAGTAGCCCTTGTAAATCCAGCCTTCCTTGCCCTCAGCCTCATCCAGAGTAGAGAGCAGCGCTATCGGGCCGTGGCAAATCAAGGCGGTTGGTTTGCGGTTGAGATGGAAATAGCGCAGGATTTGGCCCAGCTCCCTGTCTTTCCATAGATCTTCCATGGGAGCGTGGCCTCCGGGAACCAGGACCGCGGCGTATATATCCAGGCCCTCGGAGATGACTTGGGAGAAGCTCTTGGCGTTTTTTGTTCCGACCAAACCCTCGCCGCAGATCCCTAGCTTTTCGCAGAGCCGTCTTAAATTGCGGTACTCTTCTCCGGCCCTGCCTCGGACTTCAGGGCTCGCTCCGGGAGCGTCGCCCAGCCAAAAAGGCGTGTCGCTGATCTTGTCCATGACAGGCTTGCTTCCATGGGGATTGGCGAATACCGGCTCGTAGCCGGCGTCCAGCAATTTCTTCAAAGGAACCATGAGCTCGGGCAGGAAGAATCCCGTCGGGTGAACCAACTCATTCTTCAGCGTGATTTTGTCCTCGCTGGACAAGACGACCAGCACCTTGCCGGCGGTTCTGCTTTCGGCTGTCGCCGGAATCGCCGCCATTAAAGCCAGCAACGCGACGGCCTTTCTATGGAATTTGGGCATTTTTATCCTCGATGGAATTGGTCAGCGCTTAACGAATTCGCACCTTAACTCAACGACGGAAACGGTCCCATTTGGAACGAGTTGCCATCCGTTCTCATCGCCCCAGTTCAGGAGTTGGCTTTCAGGCGATTTCCCGCTGTCTAAAATGGCTTGAGCCACTTCCGTGTTGTAGGCTTCGGCTGAAATGACCGGAAGGCTTTTGTTTGTCCCGAATTCCCGGCGCCTTCCAATCCCGACGACCTTCCCGCTCGAGAGCCTGCGCAGGACGACACGGGTTTCAGCCTCGTACTCATCGGGGTTTCCCTCGCAACCGCGCCCGGAACATGGTTCGGCTAAATAAACGGAGAAAGACGCCATATAGCGGGCGCTTTTGAAATCGCCGGTTGCTATCCAAGAGGCCCTTTCGCTCCGCAGGGCATCCATCTTTATTTCGAGGACAGGATAAAACGTGCCCTCGGGCCCAAGCCTCTGATTCTCGGTGACCTCCGGCTCGCAGCGGACCGTGACCGCGTCTTTGTTTTTGTCGCCGAGCGCCAATCGCGTCGGGCCGGCAGAGCTTGTTGGGAATGCGCCAAGCCGCGAAAGCCCGGAAGCGGCCTTCACGGCTTCGAGACCGTCTTTGGAGCAAACGGGCACGGCGCTGAAGCTTAGAGCCAGGAGCAACGGTAGAAATGTCATGGGGGATAGCTTCTCTTGAATACTTTGAGCGCAATTATATTTCTTAACTTCAGGGCCTTCCTTGGGCTTTAAGGCCCACAAGAGATTGGACATAGGGCCTAACCACGTATAGGCCCTATGGAACTTTTTAGCGGGTTTGCTCGTATAATTTGTAGGGGCATATGATTGATTATCGGTCAATTTCTCCTGAAAAGTTATGGTATCTGATCGGTCTTATCGCGACCGATGGGAATCTCAGTTCCGATGGCCGACATATTGACATTACTTCCAAGGGTCGGGGATTCCTCGCGAATATCAGGCGAGAGCTCAAAATTTCCAATAAAATATCCATCAAACGCAATGGTAAGGGCATGGTTTGCTATCATATACAAACTGGTGGGGTTGAATTTTATAGCTACTTGCTTTCAATTGGTTTAATGAAATGTTCAATGGTCGTTAAGGATTTATTCGGCCTCCCGCGAATTTCTTTTTTGGCTTAGCAAGGAAACCGAAAGGCATATGCTTGCTAGAGGTCGAATTCATAAAAATAGGAGACTTTTCATACTTAAATATGGCAAGCTGGCTGCACAGCAAATCTTGAGGCAATGCTATTATGACGCTTGCCTCAGTCTGGAAAGAAAACAGAAATTGGCACGGCTCTGCGTTGACGCCTTGAATGGATGGGCTGTCAGCAACACTATTGGGCAGGTGGCGGAATTGGCAGACGCAACGGACTCAATTAGGGTCTCCTTGGGGGCAACCTCAGGGTAATAAATCCCTCAAACTCGGGGAAGGCTAAATCTTCCTAAGACTAGGAAGCCATGCTAATCCCGAGCCAAGCCCGCTTCGAGCGAAGCGGGAAGGTGTAGAGACTAGACGGGGGATCCGCCTCTGGCGGAAAGGGATAGTCCACGCCCCATGGAAATATGGGGGTATCGTGTAAAATCCGTCGGCCGCAAGGCCATGTGGGTTCGAGTCCCGCCCTGCCCAATCGAGTCCTTAGCCCGTGTTTTGTTATTTGGAGCCAAGATGAGCATAGCCAGGCAGGGATGGGGCTTTATTGCGTGCGGGATGGTGGCGGTTTTGGCGGGGGTGCTTCTCGCCGGTGCCGGAGGCTGGCGCGCGCCGGGGCTGCTTCTGGCCGGGCTGGGGCTGGTCTTCTCTTCCTTTTGCGCCTATTTCTTCCGCGACCCGGATCGCGACTGCCCGGCTGACCCATCCAAGATTTATTCCCCCGGCGACGGCGTGGTCCTGAGCGTGACCCAGGAGGGGCCCGGAGACGTGACCACGGTGCGGGTGTTCCTCTCTATTTTCGACGTGCACGTCCAGCGCGCGCCTTGCTCCGGCGTCGTGGAGAAGGTCCACAGCCAACCGGGGAGCTTCGCGGCCGCGATGCGGGACGAGGCCAAGGTCAATGAGCGCTGCGTCATGACCTTGAGGCCGGATGGCCGCCAGGAGCCGCTGGTTGCCGAGCAGATCGCGGGCCTTGTCGCGCGGCGCATCGAGTGCTGGCCAAAACCCGGCGAACGCCTGGGTGCTGGGGCCCGCTACGGGATCATCTATTTCGGCTCCCAGGTGGCCGTGCATCTGCCGGCCTCGGCGCGGGCCTCGGTCAAGCCCGGGGAGCGGGTCTGGGCGGGGCTTACCCCGATCGGCGAATGGACAAGATAACCTTGAAGCGGGGCGGCCAGGTCCTGGCTCCCTCCCTTTTCACCGTGGGGAACATGGCCTGCGGCTTTTACTCCCTGCTTGCCTCCCAAAGGGGGGAATTCGTCCCCGCGGCCACGGCCATCATCCTTGGCATATTCTTCGACTCGCTGGACGGGCGCGTGGCGCGGCTGGTTCATGGCGAGTCGCAGTTCGGCATCGAATTCGACTCCCTTTCTGATTTCCTGACCTTCGGCATCGCGCCGGCCCACATGATGTACGCCTTCATTCTCAAGGACTACGGCGCCTGGGGCTACCCCATGGCGTTCTTCTTCGCCCTCTGCGGCGGCTTGAGGCTGGCCCGCTTTAACGCCGTGGCCCATGACAGCGGCGGCAGCAAATCCCATTTTACCGGCCTGCCCATTCCCGGGGGCGCCGGGTTCCTGGCCGCCTTCGTCCTCCTTTACCAGATCGTCGAGGAGGGACGCCCCACCCAGACCTGGAAGTTCCTCATGGACCAGATTCCGTTCCTTTACGGCTTGGGCCCGGCCATGGTCGTGCTGATAGGGCTCTTGATGATCTCGACCATTCCTTACCCGGCCTTCAAGCAGCCCAATCTCTTCCAGTTCCGCTCGGTTGTGGGCGTGGTGGGCTTCGTTCTGGGGGCGTGGCTTATATTCATCTACCCGCAGAACACTTTGTTCCTGCTGGCCTTGGTTTATGTCCTTCTGGGGCCGGTGGGCTGGCTGGTCGGGCTTCTCAGGTCCCTTGTTTCCGGGGGAAAAGAACCGGGCCCTTAGTGATTTTTCCGGAGCTGAAGGTCTCTCCGGCCAGGATCTTATCGGCTGTGAACGGGCTCGGGAACTGCCGCACCCCGAGCTGAGCCTGGATCTTGGCCGCGGTCTGGGGCATGAAGGGCTCGATCCACCCCGCCACGATGCGCAAGGACCATACCAAGTCGAAGAGGATCACCTTGACCTTCTCTGGGTCGGTCTTGTAGACCTTCCAGGGAGCCTGCTCGTTGATCCTTTGGTTGAGCTCCCCGATCACGCTCCAGATGAGGCTCAAGGCCTGGCTGAAGTCGAGTTCGTTCATGCGGGCCTCGATCTCCTTTGTTTTTTGGGCCACGGAGCGGGGGAAAAAATCCTTCTCGGGGTTGGGGCGCTTGGGCAAAGTCCCGCCCAGGAACTTGTCCACCATCTCCACGACCCGGGACACCAGGTTCCCAAGGTCATTGGCAAGATCGGCGTTGTAGCGCTTGCGCAGGGCCTCCCGGGAAAAATCCCCGTCGTGGCCGAAGGGTATCTCGCGCAGGAGGAAATAGCGGAAAGCGTCCACCCCGAACTCTCTGGTGAGTTCGTAGGGGTCGACGAAGTTCCCCTTGGATTTGGACATTTTCTCGCCGTCCACCGTCCACCAGCCATGGGCGAAGACTTGGGACGGTAGGGGAAGCCCCAAGGCCATGAGCATGGCCGGCCAGATCACGGCGTGGAAACGGTAAATCTCCTTGCCCACGATGTGGACGTCGGCGGGCCAAAGCTCCTGGAATGTCGCCCCTTCCCCGCAGGCCGAGGCGTAGTTGAGAAGCGCGTCGAACCAGACGTAGACCGTCTGCCCGGGATCACCCGGCACCGGGATGCCCCATTTGACCTTGGCCCGCGAAACCGAAATGTCCTGGAGGCCCGAACGCACGAAACTCAGTATCTCGTTGCCTCGGTGGGCGGGACGCAGGAACTCGGGATGCTCGGCGTAATGTTTCAGGAGCCTTTCCTGGTACCGGGACAAGCGGAAGAAGTAGCTGTCCTCCTCCACCAGCTGGAGGGCGCGACCGCAGTCCTGATTGGGGCAGAAAAGCCCCTCCTTGCCCTTGGGTGGCTGCGCGGCCTGCTCCTTGGTCCAATACGTCTCGCAGGCGATGCAGTAATAGCCGCGGTAATGCCCGGCGTAGATGTCGCCGGACTTCAACAGGGTCGCGAATACCTCCTGGACCCTTTTCTCGTGCCTCGGCTCCGTGGTGCGGATGAAATCGTCATAATGCACGTCGAGGTGGCGCCAGAGCTCCCGGAATTTCTCGGAAATCCGGTCCGCGTAGGCTTGGGGGGTCGTGCCCGAATCCTTGGCCGCCTGCTCGATCTTGGCTCCGTGCTCGTCGGTCCCAGTCAGGAGATGGCAAGGTTGGCCCCTGCTCCTGAGGAATCGGCTCAAGGCGTCCGCCGCGACCGTGGTATAGGCGTGGCCGATGTGGGGTGCTGCGTTGATGTAGTAGATGGGAGTGGTGATGTAAAACTTTTTCATGAGAGGCATCCTTGGGCTTCCAGGCAGGCCAGGGCCAGGACCGCTTTCGGGTCGGCGTTGGAGCGCAGGGCCGAGCGCAGGGTCTGGATCCGGCGCAGGGCGTTCTCCACCTTGGAGAAAGGGGCTCGGCCGCTCAATATCTTCAGGCGAAGATTTTGGCCGAGGGCGAACAGGGCGAGTTCGGCCGAGGTCCGGGCCTGGTAAAGCTCCTTGGGCAGGCTCTCGGCCGCCGCGAAAGCCGCCAGAGGGTCCTCCAGCGTCGGGAGCTGGGCTTGGCAAAGCTCTATCGCGCGGCTGGCCGAGCCTTCGGATGACCGGGCCGAGCTCTTGGCCCGGTCGGAGTCTAACCCTCTCTCCATTAGGATTTTCTCTATGACGGATTCCTTCAGCGGCGCCAAGCGCACGCAGAAGCAACGAGAGAGGACGGTCTTGGGAAGCCTTTCTTTTTGGGAAGTGGTCAATATCCAAAGGGTTTTGCGCGGCGGCTCCTCCAGTATTTTCAGAAGGGCGTTGGCCGCCTCGATCTCGAGGGAGTGGGCCTCCTCCATTATGGCCGTTTTCCAGCCGCCGCTCATGGATTCCATTTCCATATCCCGGCGCAGGTGCCGGACCGTCTCTACGCGGAGAGTCCTTTGCTTGCCGGCCTCCTCCTGACGCAGGCTCGCTTGATAGGCGGCGTTGACCGACTTGATGTCGGGATGGACTCCCTTGTCCGCCATGAGGCAGTCGGGGCACGCGCCGCAGGGCTCCATGCCCTTGGGCTCGGCGCAGACCAGGGCCTTGGCCAGCTCCCGGGCCATGAGGGCCTTGCCCACGCCATCGAGACCGGCCAGGAGGAGGGCCGAAGGGAGCCTTCGGTTCTTGAGGAAGCCCTCGAGGAGGCGAGCCGCGCGCTCCTGCCCCTTTATCGCGGAAAAAATCACGGCAGGAACCTCGCGATCCGGCGCAGGATGTCCTGGTGGACGCTTTCGAGGATCCGCCTGCCGTTTAAAAGGACCACTCCCGGCTCGCGCCGCGCCAGGGCCCGGTAGCCTTGGCGGACCTTCTTTCTGAAAAGCGAGGATTCCCGTTCCAGGCGGTCGTGCCTCCTGTCCTTGTCGCGCTTGGCGAACTGGGCTTCGGGGATGTCGAGGACGATGGTCAGATCCGGCTTGAGCCCCCCCGTAGCCGTCCGGTTCAAGCCCCGCACCAGGCCCATGGGAAGGCCCCGAGCGAAGCCCTGGTAAGCTAAGGTTGCCAAGGTGTAACGCTCGCAAAGCACGAGCTCGCCGCGCTCCAAGGCCGGACGGAGCTTCTCCTCGGTGTGCTGGGCCCGGGCCGCCTCGTATAAAAGGAGCTCGGCCAGGGGCGCTACCTTATGCTTGGGGTCGAGGAGCACGCGGCGCACGGCCTCGGCGAAGGAGGTTCCCCCCGGCTCTCGGGTATGGACGAAGGGGATGCCCGCCCGGCGTAGATGCCTGGCCAGCATCGTCGCTTGGGTTGATTTCCCGCTTTTGTCGGGCCCTTCCAGGACGATGAAAGCGCCTCTCTTCATGACCGAAGATTCTAGCGCTTTTAGAGGGCCGACGGCCAGCTGTAGAGCACATCCTGCCAGGATTGCCGCGTCAAGAGGACGTTGGTGGTCTTCATGTTCCTGCCCGTTTCCTCGTCATAGTACAAGGTGACGCTGGAATTGGCGGACATGGTGCTCGACCCTAGGATGTACATGACCCCGTTGACGTCCGTGTTCCCGTTCCCGGTGCCGACCGAGAGGTTTTCCTGGACGTAGAGCAGTCCCTTGACCGCCAGCTTGTTGCTCGAGGAGGTGAGGCTCGCGGCCGAGGTGTAGCTTGAGTTGAGCCCCGGGAACGCCGAAGGGGCGGAGCCGTCGAAGGTCTGGTAGTGGGCCCAGTTCTTGCAGTACTGCTTCCATGCGGTTTGCGGTACCGCCATGCTGTGGTTGCCATTGCCCCAGACGCCGTTGCCTGTTGAAAAAGTGCCCATGACGATGAGGTTGCCGATGATGTCTATGCCGGGGGAGCCCACGGTGAGATTGCCGTCTATGTAAAGGGTCTTGCCTCCCGTGTCCGTGACTCCCGAGAAGCTCGTATTGCCCGAATAGTAGCAGCTTCCTGATGGGCTTCCGCCGGCGGGGCAGCCGGTCTGGGCCGTGGCCGAGGATTTGTAGAAATCCAGGTCAATGGTGGGGGCGGGCGGGATGTTGGTGGAATAGGTGTGCCATTGGCAGCAGCTTGGGCCGTCGCAATTGGGGGGATTGGGGTTGGTGTCGAAAACGTCGATAGACCCCGCGGACCAGAATTGGGGGTAAGTCGTGGTGTTGGCCCCCGTGAGCGTGATGCTTTGCGGGCTCACCGCGGCTCCCCACTCCACCGTGACCTTATTATCCACCTTGAGCCCGGCTCCGGAGTAAACGGCAAAGCCCCCCAGGGGGGAGTTGCTGTAGACGGCCTTGATGGCCCGCACCTCCCGGCCGCGGGTATCCCGGCCGATGCTGATGATGGTGCATTGCTGGACGGCGGGGCCGCTTGTGATCGAGATGGCGTAGGAGCCGCCGCCCAAGTCCGTGAAGGCCTTGTCGAATTTGTAGTTGCTGATCAAGGTCCCGTTCTGGAGATTGGCCCAGGTGACCGTGGATTGGGTGACCGCCAGGTACCCTTTCTCGATCCCGGCCTCGGCCATGTGGAAGGCCGAGGTGTTGGCGGACTGCTTGGCCGTCCACAGGGCCTCTCTCTGGGTATAGAAGACCATCAAGGGCACCATGATCGAGGTGACGAGGAGAATGATCACCACGATGGCCAGCGCCTGTCCCTGGGACCCAACGCAATTCCTGACGGGTCCCAGGACTGGCCGCTCCGCGGCCTGCCCCTTCGCGATCTGCCTGGAGAGAGGTTTCTTTTTCATGTCAATTCATCACCCGGACCTTTTCGATGGTTAGCTCCAGGACCTTGGTGCGGCTGAGCTGGATGGCCTTGCTCATGGTCAATGAGACGCTGATGATGGTGGGGTCGTCGGTTCTCGGGAAACTGAAGGCGATGTAGGTTAGATTCTTGCTGATCACCGACGAATTGGAGTCTATCACCTGTATCAGCTGGTTGCCGCTCTGCCGGAACTCCATGTAGCGCCCGTCCACGTGCTTAAAGCGAATGCGCGAGTACGGTCCCTGGCTTGAGTCGGCGTCGATCACGATCGTGCCGTTGACGGCCTGGCGCAGATACCGGTTGATGGTATCGAGACTGGCTCGGGCGTCGCGCTGGATCTCGCTGCGGGCCGTGCTCATGAGGTAGAAATCCTCGAGCTTGGTCATCAAGGTCGGGCCGGTGCTGGCCACGATTCCCACGATGCCCACGACCATCATGAGCTCGGTCAAGGTATAGCCGCGACTGGCTCTCATCATTCTCATGGCACGGAGATGTTCTGGGTCTTGTCGGCGCTGGGGCTGACGAAAATAGTGGAGTAGGTCTTGGTGGTGATGGTAACGGTAGTTCCGTTGGTGGCCACCACGGGGACGTACACGCTCAGAAAATACGTGGAGTTGCCGCGCACCGGCAGCTCGAAGGTCCCATCGGCCAGGCTCGAGACCGCGTAAACCGGGGCTTGGGCCGGGGCCGAGGAGGCGACGATGGGCGGCGGAGAGCTCGCCAGGGCCGCAGTCGAGGCCAGGACGAGCGAGCCCGAGGTGAGAATCGAGCCGTTCACCGTCACCGAGCCGATGATATTTCCGAAGGCCCCGGAGACGGTGAACGTCCCTATGAACACCGTGGCCGTGGAGCTCACCGTGGCCGTGATGGTGTTGGGGCTGGAGTCCTGGCCCGCCTCCAGGACCGGCTGGACCGTGTAGGTGGCCGTGGAAAGGTTGCGGATGGTGAAGTATCCCGAGGTGTTGGACGTCCCGGAGCCGTACTGGCTGCCCGAGATGTTGGCCGTGACCACGAAATTGGGGAGCGGCGAAGTTCCTGAGGTGAGGTAGCCCTGCAAAGCCCCGCCCTTGGTGAGGATGAAGTCCTGGTCCGTGATTTGCCCGGTGTTGACCGTCGGCATGGCGATCACCTGGACGTAGGCCGGGTCGGTATTGTTGGGATTGGCGATGACGATGACGGTGCCGCTTGCTACCGAGGCGAAATAGGTTCCGTTGGCGCCAGTGGTCTTGGTCACCCCGCCGGCCAGGACCTGGATGCCGCTGAGCTTATTGTTGTTGACGTCGGTGACAAGCCCCCTCACGAAACCATTCAAGCTCGAAGTGTCCATCATGACGGCGTAGACGTTGCTCACCCGCCAGGGGTTGACGGTGGCGGCGTTCGGGATGCTCGTGGTGCTGTTCTGGACGACGGTCACGGTGGCGACGTCGGCGTAGAAGCTGCCGCTGGCGATGACCACGTTCCAGGTCCCGGTGGTGACTCCCACGAAGCTGAAGGGGGCGTAGAGGATGCTCAAGGTGCCGCTCGAAACGTAGGCGGCCGTGGCGATGGCCGAGCCCGAGTAGGGGTCGCTGGCCGCGATCGAGGCCCCGACCGCGGGAATGCCGGAGATGACGGTTTGCGAGGAGTTCGACATGGTGTAGGGCCGATAGCTGATGCCGGAGAATCCTGCGTAGGGGTATAGGAAGTCGGTGAGGTTGTTGTTGGAGTCGTAGGCCTTGCCGTAGTCGTCGCTCACCAGAAGAGGGCTCGAGATGCGCACCAGTTGATTTGCGGTGGCCAGGCCCCCCTGGCCCGCCAGGCTGATGGCTGTCCCCTCGGTGCAGTCGGAGGGAGGGGAGGAGCCCCCGTTGTTGGTCCAGCCCACCGAGTCGATGCGGCTTGCCGAATCGCTGCAGTCGAGCGTCAGGTAAAGGCAGCCGCTCTGCGCGCTCCTGATGCGGTCGTCGTAGAGACTGCTGTCCCAATATGCGTCGGCCGCGACCTGGACTCCCGCGACGTAGAAGGAGGTCGCGTTGGCGATGAGGTAATACTTTCCCGAGGCGACATACGTCGAGACAAAGGTCATCGGCTCATCGGTCCCGCAAAAGTTACTGCCCCCGTCGGCCGCGTGCCGTTTGTAGCCGACGTAGAGGTTGTAGCTGGCGCCCGAGCCGATGTTGATGGAGTGGGTCGTGGGGTTGAAGAGCTCCACGTACTCGACCCCCTGAGTCGAGCCGTCGCCGACCACGGTGTTGGTTCCGGCCACTATCTGGCTTATCACCACGTTGGAGCTGATCCAGGCGTTGCCGGCCACGGTTCCGGTGCCGATGGCCGTGAGGGTGAGGCTGGCCGAGGCCGGGGTCCCCCGCGCGGCGTAAACCTGGGGCGAGACCGCGTCGTAGTACCCCGCCGATGAGGCCCTCACCGTGTAGGAGCCGTGGTAGACTTGGAAGGAATAGCCTCCCGAGGCATCGGACACGGCGTTGTAGTCGGGATTTTGCTCGGCGCGGACCACGGCTCCGGCGAGGGCTCCGCCTCCCGTTTTGCTGATGGTTCCCGAGATGCTGGTGTCCAAGGGGCTGACATTGGGATTCTCTAGGAGGTTGGTGAGGTAAACTTTCTTGTTGACGGCCCCTTCCCTCCATTTGACGTGCACCGTGATCTGCTTCATCCCCGTGTCCGGGTAGGTGTAGGTGACCGTCGAGATGATGTCGCTGTCTATTTGGGCCAGGGCTACGTAGGTGTAGCGGGTGAAGGTGATCCCACCGATCGAGATCGTCTCTGGAGGGTAGTTCGAATTGTCGTAGGTGAGGCCCGGGCTGAAGTCAGTGTCCACGCTCGAGGACGTGGAGATGAGAAGCTTGTAATAGCTGAGGTTCTTCAGGGTCTCCACCTTCTCCTGGGCGAGGTTGCTCGCCAAGGTCGTGGTCCGGGAAAGGTGGATGGACTTGCTGATGTACTTGAAGGCGCCCATGAAGCCGATCACTCCGACGGTCAAAATACTGATGGCCACCAGAATTTCGACCAAAGTCATGCCGCGCTTGCAGTGGCTCATGGCGGTTGTTGGAGAGCGATTCTCGGCCTCTCGGCAAGTATAGGTCGTTTAAGAGGTAAAATCAAGGAAATGACATTGTGACCCAAATCACATCGGAAAGTAGAAAAAGAGCCGCCGCCTTTTTGGGGCGGCGGCTCTTTTTATGAATTCCCTATCGAAAGCGGCCTTACGAGCACTCCGAATAGCCGCAGTCGTGGCAGGTGGGGCCTGAGCAGCCCGACTCGTGGGCCACGTTGGAGGAATAGCACTTGGGGCAGAACTCCGCCAGAGGCAGGGCCGCCATCTCCGAGCTGTCCTTCTGCTGGGCCGCGTCCTCGGATTCGGTGAGCCAGCCGGTCTTCTTCAAGTGCTGGCGCAGAGCAATCGAGATCGCGTGGGCGATGGAGTTGACCCGGCTGTCCCCGAAGCCGATGGTCTTGTCTCCCTTGACCGAGTTCAGGTGCTTGAGGATCCTCAAGGGGTCGCCTCCCTCCGCCAGGTACTTGGAGAGGAGGATGCCGACCAGAGAGGTCAAGGCCGCGATCTCGGTCCCCAGCGGCGGGATGTTCGTGAAGACCTGGTAAGGCCCGCGCTCATCGTAGTTGATGTGGATGTGGAGGGGGCCGTAGCCGGTCTTGATGAAGTAGTACTCGGAGGAGACCCCGAAAGTCTGCGAGAGGTCCCGCCGCCGGCTCTTGGTCGGGGTGGATGCGAGGTTCAAGACCTGCTGGGTCTTGGAGCCGTCGCGGTAAATGGTGATCCCCTTGCAGCCGAGCTTGTAGGCCATGAGGTAGGCGCTTCGCACGTCCTCGGCCGTGGCCGAGTTGGGCAGGTTGATGGTCTTGGAGACTCCGTTGTCGGTGTGCTCTTGGAAAGCTGCCTGGATCTTGACGTGGAAGTCCACGGACACGTCGTGGGCCGTGGCGAAGAGCTTTTGGATGGGAGCGGGGATCTCGGGGATGCCCCGCACGGCCTTGTGATTCTCGTTTATGCGGTTCCAAAGCTCACCCTCTGCCAGCCCAAAGAAGTTGTTGCGCTCGGCCACTTCCTTAAAGAGAGGGTTGACCTCGAAGAACACGTCCTGGGGCGCCGGGGTCTCGCCCTTCTTGATGGCGTCCAAGGCCTTGGCGTTGTAGCGAGTGTAGGCGATGGCGAAGAACGGCTCGATGCCGCTTCCCTGGAGCCCGGCAGCGATGGCGATCGTGCCGGTGGGCGCGATGGTCGTGCGCGCGCAGTGGCGCGGGGCGCGGTTTTCGTTGCGGTAGTGGATGCTCTCTGGGTCGTAGATCGAGTTCTTCCAATTGGGGAAAGTCCCGCGGTCCTTGGCCAGGGCCTCCGAGGCGGCCATGGCCGTGTCGTTGATGAAGCGCATGAGCTTGGTCGCGAAGTCGAGGGACGCCGGAGAGTCGAAGGCGATCCCCATCTTGACCAGGGCCTCTGCGTAGCCCATGACCCCGAGCCCGATGCGGCGGTTGCCCTTGGCCAACTGCTCGATCTCCGGCAGGGGGTAGTTGTTGACCTCTATCACGTCATCGAGGAAGCGCACGGCCGTGTGCACCGTGGCGGCCAGGCGCTTGAAATTGAACTTTCCCCTCATGAGCTCGCCTTCCACGAAGTTCGCGAGGTTGATGGAGCCCAGGTTGCAGGGCTCCCAAGGAAGCAGCGGCTGCTCGCCGCAGGGATTGGTGCTCTCGATTTGCCCGATAGCGGGTGTGGGGTTGGAGCCAGAGTTGTTGATGCGGTCGATCACGATGAAGCCGGGGTCTCCGGTCTTCCAGGCGTAGTCCACCATGAGGTCGAAAATCTCCTTGGCGCGCGCCTTGCCCATCGGCTCCTTGCTGTGGGGGTTGACGAGGTCGTACTCGGCGTCGGCGGCCACGGCCTTCATGAATTTTTCATCCACCGCGACCGATACATTGAAATTCTCCATGACTCCCGGCTGGGACTTCATGGTGATGAACTCCTTGATCTCTGGATGGGTATAGTGGAGGATGCCCATGTTAGCCCCGCGCCTGGTTCCGCCCTGCTTGACCACGTCGGTCAGCTTGTCGAAGATCTGCATGAAGGAGACGGCGCCGGAGGCCACGCCCTGGGTTTTCTTGACGATGTCGCCTTTCGGGCGCAGACGGCTGAAGGCGAAACCCGTCCCTCCCCCGGATTTCTGGATCAGGGACTGGGCCGAGAGGGCCTTGGTGATCGCCTCCATGGAGTCCGGCACGGGCAGGACGTAGCAGGCGGAAAGCTGCTGCAGCTCCCGGCCCGCGTTCATTAAGGTGGGGGAGTTGGGCAGGAAGTCCCAATTGGAGAGCATCTCGAAGAACTTGGCGCCGGCGGCATCGGCGAGTTTGCGGGCCTCCGGCACTTTGGAATAGACCGTCTCGAGGTTCTTGACCAGGCGCAGGAAATTGGCCTCGCGCTGCCCGGATTCGGAGCTGCCCTCGTGGAAAAGGATCATGCGCGACGGGGCTGCCGCGGCTTGGCCGGCGGCAACGTGGACTTTGTGGTCGACGCCCTCGAAAACGCCCCACTTCTCGGCGTCTGAGTGGAATAGGATTTCCGCCAGGGCGATGTTGTGGGCCACTCCGTCCAGCCAGGTCTCGATGCTCGGCGCGTCGCGAAGGTATTTATCCTTGATGACCTTGGCCTGGTTCTCGGTCACGCTGATTTTGGGCAGCTTCCGGTGGATGGTGGCCGTGTCGGTTGATTTTGATTTCACTGTGACTCTCCCGCCTGCGTTCAATTATGGAAGGACTCGCTCCTTCGCAGCTAGTAGTGTAACAGCCTTCGATTCTTTTGTCAAATTTCCCGTCGAAAAATCCGTGGGGCTGAATTAAAGACAGTAAGAGCTTAAATATGACACAAAATATATAATAAATAATAACTAATAACATTAAATGGTTGAGAAATTGTTTTTGAGAGGCAACGACAATTACCCTTAAGTCCTACATCAATATGGGACTTAGGACCTACATCACCAGGGAGCCTTTTTGGAGGGCTCCCCGGTCATTGATTTGCATTTTTCACCTCAATTTGCTATCTTAGGCTCATGTACGCTATCATCGAAACAGGCGGAAGGCAGTACTGGGTGACTCCCGGCAAGACCATCCAGGTGGAAAAGATCGAGGCCGAGGCGGGCAAGGAGCTCGCCTTTGACGCGTTATGGGCGGTGGCCGACCCGGAGCAGGGCAAGGATCCCGCGATTTCCCAGAAGGCGCGAGTCACCGCGGAGGTCGTGCGCCAAAAGCGCGGCCCGAAGATACTGGTATTTAAGAGGCGGCCCAAGAAGGCGTACCGTAAGCTGCAGGGTCATCGCCAGAGCCTGACCGATATCCTTATTAAGTCCATTTCCCTCAACTAGCCATGGCACACACAAAAGCTCAAGGTTCTTCCAGCAACGGCCGAGACAGCCACGGGCAGCGACTCGGAGTCAAGCGCTACGGGGGGCAGAAGGTCCTCGCCGGCATGGTGATCGTGCGCCAGCGTGGCACGAAATTCCTGCCGGGCCTCAACGTCGGACGCGCCAAGGACGACACGCTTTTCGCCAAGGCCTCCGGCGTCGTGACCTTCGAGTGGGCACGCAAGGATAAGAAGCGCATCAGCATTTATCCCGCGGCCGCTTAGCCGAACCCGCCCCCTTGCTTGAACTTCATCGATAAAGTCCGCGTTTTCATCAAGGCGGGCGATGGGGGCAACGGCTGTCTTTCCTTCCATAGGGAGAAGTTCATCCAGTTCGGCGGCCCGGACGGGGCCGACGGCGGGAAAGGCGGGGATGTTTATTTGGAGGCCACTACCCGCCTGACCACTCTCCTCGACTTGGCCCACCGCCCGCACATCGAGGGCCGCTCGGGTTCCCACGGCAAGGGCGGGGGCAAAACCGGCGAGTCCGGCGTCGACGTCGTGATCCAGGTCCCGGTCGGCACGATCGTCTATAAGACGGTCCTGTTGGCGGACCTTTCCCGGCCCGGCCAGCGCTTTCTCGCCGCGCGAGGCGGAAGGGGCGGGCGGGGCAACCTCTCCTTCAAAACCCGCTTCAATACGGCACCCCGCCTCTACGAGAAGGGGGAGCCGGGCGAGCGCGCGACCTTGGACCTCGAGCTCAAGCTCCTGGCCGACGTGGGGCTGACGGGTTTCCCGAACGCCGGAAAATCGAGCCTCCTTTCCCGCATCTCAAGGGCCCGCCCCAAGATCGCCGATTACCCCTTTACGACCCTCGCCCCCCAACTAGGGGTGGCCTCCCACAAGGCCGTCCATTTCGTGGTCGCCGATATCCCCGGCTTGATCGAGGGCGCCCACTCTGGCAAGGGGCTGGGCGTGGATTTCCTGCGCCACGTCGAGCGCACTCGAGTGCTGGTCCATTTGATCGATCCCCAGGGCTACGACGCGCGCGACGCCCTCGAGGGAATCGAGGCCATCGAGGCGGAGCTCAAGGCTTTCAGTTCCAGGCTTTCCCGGAAGCCGAAGATATTGGTCGTAAATAAAATGGATCTTCCCGAGGCTCAGGCCGTCCTCAAGAGAGTCCGCTCCCGCTATCGGGGCCGGGTCTTGGGCATTTCCGCGGCCACCGGCCAAGGGGTGGACGTTTTGCTCGACCGCTTGATCCTCGAGCTCTCGCGCCATCCCCGTGGCGAATCCCTCGAGCCGAGGCTTGAAGCCTCCCGTTCCTTGAGTGTGGAGGCCGGCTTCCGGGTCAGGCCCTTGGGCGGGGGAGTCTACCAGCTTTCCGGGGCCTACGTGGAGCGAACCGCGGCCATGCTCGACGCGAGCCTTCCCGAGGCCGTGGCGCGCTTTCAAGGTACGCTCAAGCGCATCGGCGTGGACAAGGCCCTGCGAAAGGCCGGCATCCAAGAAGGCGACAGCGTGCGCTGCGGGGGCTTCGAGTTCGAATGGTCGGACGCCCCGGCTCGGGCGCTTCCCCGCATCCGCAGCCGCAGGACCCGCATCGGAGTCGGCAAGCGGGCGCGATGAACACCAAGAGGACATGCGAGGCCCGGTTGAAGGCTCCCAGCGTCGCCGCGGCCTATGCCTTCTGCCAGAACCTTGCCGCCTCGCATTATGAGAATTTTCCCGTGGCCTCGCGTCTCTTGCCCAAGGCCTTGCGGCGGCCCACCGCGGCCCTCTACTCCTTCGCTCGGATCGCCGACGATTTCGCCGACGAGCCAGAATACGAGGGCGAGCGCCAAGAACGCCTCTCGGACTGGCGCCGCCGCCTGCACGAGGCCTGGCTCGGCGGCAGCACCGACCATCCGGTCTTCATCGCCTTGGGCCACTGCGCCAGGACCCTCGATCTTCCCGTGGAGCCGTTTGACGACCTCTTGAGCGCGTTTCTCCAGGACGTCGAGAAGAAGCGCTACGCCACCTTCGCCGAGCTCCTGGATTATTGCCGCCGCTCGGCCAACCCCGTGGGCCGGATCGTGCTCATGATCAACGGATACCGCCGCGATGACTTCTTCAAGGCCTCCGACTCCATCTGCACCGCTCTCCAGCTCGCCAATTTCTGGCAGGATCTCTCCGTGGACCTGCGCAAGGACAGGATTTACATCCCCGAGGAGGATTTCAAGGCCTTCGGGTATTCGGAGGCCGACCTGCGCATGGGTGTGGTCAACGAGCGCTTCCGCGGCCTCATGAAGTTCCAGATTGGGCGCACCAGGGCTCTTTTCGAGGAAGGCCGCGGCCTTTCGAGGGAGCTCGGCTGGCCCCTGTCCTGGGAG
This sequence comes from Elusimicrobiota bacterium, assembly GCA_016218575.1. Taxonomy (NCBI): domain Bacteria; kingdom Pseudomonadati; phylum Elusimicrobiota; species Elusimicrobiota bacterium. The sequence goes on along the minus strand of JACRDN010000020.1, from coordinate 93,829 downwards.
ATACGCCTGACTTGGCTCGGCGGCCGGGAGATATTGCGCAAGATCCAGCGCGCCGGCTTTGATACCATCACGTCCCGTCCGGCGCTTTCCAAATGGGACTGGATCCCCCTGGTCGCGCGGGCTCTCCTCAAGACATGAGCCCGGCTATGGCCCCGCCTGCCGAGAAAGGCTCCAATTTCGCCGTAGGCTTCTGGGTTCTGCCCAAGGCCAAGAGAGAGGCCTTGAGGGCGGTGTACCGCTATTGCCGCCTCATCGACGACGTCGTGGACTCTGGCAGCCTTCGCAGTGACGAGGCCCTCCGCCTGCTCGGTTTTTGGCGAGAGGAGATCGAGCGCCTCTACGCCGGGACGCCTACTCATTCGGTTTCCTTGGAGCTCGCGGCGCACGTGGAGCGCTTTAGACTTCCCAAGGAGCCCTTCCTCGAAATGATCCGGGGCTGCGAGATGGACGTGGAGCCCGCGCCCTATGGGACTTTCGAGGAGCTAAAGTCCTACATGCGGGGAGTGGCCTGCTCGGTGGGCGCGCTTGCCGTGGAAATTTTTGGCTACCGTCATTCCTCGCGGGAGGACATGAGCCGGTTCGCGCTTGATTTCGGCTACGCTTTCCAGCTCACCAACATCATTCGGGACGTCGGGTCCGACTTGGAACTGGGCCGCGTCTACATTCCCGAGGAAGACATGCGGGAGGTCGGCTACAGCCGGGAGCGCCTGCTCGGACGGGCCCATGACGCCGCGTTCGAGCGCCTGATGGCTCTCGAATGCCGCAGGGCCAGGGACTTCTACCGGAGCGCGCGCGGCCGGGTGGATTTTCGGGACCGGCCCGGGCTTTTGGCCGCTGAAATGATGGCCCATGTCTACGAGGGAGTTTTGGAGGAGATCGAAAGAGGCGGATTCAGGGTGCTTTTCCAGAAGGCATCCCTGCCGCCGTGGCGCAAGCTCGGGCTGGCTTTCAAGGCCTGGCTGTACTGCCGCGGCTTGTATGGCGTTTGATGCCCTGATCCTGGGCGGGGGTTTCGCGGGGCTTTCCTGCGCCGCGGCCCTGGCGCAGGCCGGAAAAAAAGTCCTGGTGGTCGAGAAGAAAGGCCACCTGGGCGGGCGCGCCTATTCCTTCATCGATCCCAAGACCGGGCACCCCGTGGACAACGGGCAGCATTTGTTCATGGGCTGCTACCGCCACACCCGCAAGTTCTTGAGGACGATCGGCTCCGAGGCCCTCTTGCGCTTTCCGAACGAAGTCCGCGTGGATTTCGTCGATGTCGAGGCCGAAAGAGACGTCCTGCGCTGCCCCGCGTTCCTGGCAAGCCCCTGGCATTTGGCCTGGGGAGTCCTGGGCCTGCGCGGGCTCTCCCTGCGGGACAAGGCCGGACTTTGGCGCCTCGGGCGCGGCATGGCGAGACTGCGCGGCGCCGTTCCCGCGGAGGTCGAGAGACGCACGGTTCGCGAATGGATGTCGGGCCTGGGGCTTTCCGCGCGCCTTCAGGAGCGCGTTTTCGACCCCATCGCCCTGGGGGCCTTGAACGAGGATCCGGAGCGCGCCTCCGCCCTGGGGTTTGTCCAGGTGCTCCGGGAGATTTTCTTTCGCGGCGTCGAGGGAACCAAGCTCGGCCTTTCGAGCGTCGGCTTGAGCGAGCTTTACACGGGGGCTTCCCGCTCCTACCTCGAGGCCCGCGGGGGGGAGGTTCTTCTCTCGCGCAGGATATCCGGTCTTATCGAGGAAGGGGGCCGCGCGGCCGGCGCCGTCTCCGAGTCCGGAGAGAAATTCTCGGCCCGCGCCGTGGTCTCGACCTTGCCTTCCTGGGATCTCAAGGCATTGGAGCTTCCCGCGGTTTTGCGCGGGCCCTGGCAGGGGCTCAAGCCCGCCCCCATCATCGGCATTTCGCTCTGGCTCGACCGCCCGGTGCTGGCGGAGCCGTTTTTGGGCATGATAGGGACCGAGGTCCAGTGGGTGTTCAATAAGACGAAAATTCTCGGGCTGGGGGACCAGGCGGGGCAGTATCTTTCCTTGGTCTTGAGCGGCGCCCACCGCCACCTGCCCTGGGAGCCCAAGGCCCTGCTCGCCTTGGTCCGGAGGGACCTGGGCCACTGTTTTCACGGTTTTGAAAAAGCTAGAATACAATCCTGGAAAGTGATCAAGGAGCCTTTCGCCACCCTTTCGCCCACGCCAGGCTCGGAACAGGCCAGGCCTGACGCGCTCTCGCCGCTGCCCGGTTTTTATTTCGCCGGGGATTGGACGCGCACCAATCTCCCCGCCACCATCGAGAGCGCGGTGGCCAGCGGGCACAGGGCCGCCGAGAAAATACTGGAGGAGCCGCCATGCTGAAATCGGACCGTTGGATACGCCAAATGTGCCAGGAGCGCAAGATGATAGATCCCTTCGTGGATCGGCAGGATGGGGAGGGCAAGATCTCCTACGGCTTGTCGTCGTACGGCTACGACATCCGCCTGGCCGACGAATACAAGATCTTCACGAACGTCTATGGCGCGGTCGTGGATCCCAAGGCCTTCGATCCCAAGGCCTTCGTGGACTACAAAGGCCCCTTCTGCGTGGTGCCGCCCAACTCCTTCGCTTTGGCCCGTTCTGTCGAGCATTTTAATGTTCCGCGCAATGTCTTGGCCATTTGCCTGGGCAAAAGCACCTTCGCCCGCTGCGGCATCATCGTGAACGTGACGCCCCTGGAGCCCACTTGGACGGGGTATCTCACCATCGAAATCTCCAACACCACGCCGCTGCCCGCCAAGGTCTACTCCGGGGAGGGCATCGCCCAGATCCTGTTTCTGGAAAGCGACGAGGTCTGCCAGGTGAGCTACGCGGACCGCAAGGGCAAATACCAGAGCCAGGTCGGCGTGGTCGGGCCGCGCATCCTTCAGAACGGCAAATAGACGGATGGCCCGAGCCTGGCTTTTAGCGGTTCTTTTGACCGCCCTTGCCGCGTCCGGTGAGCCGATCGCCCCCCACCGCGCCCCGGCCCCGAGCCTGGCCGAGAGCCCTTCCGAGGGCGTCCGGGAGAGGCAGAATCTCCTCGCCGAGCTGTGGCAGAGGCGCATCCTGCCTCCAGAGGCCAACCAGTGGAGCCCGAGCGAGATGGCGGTGCTTTTGCGCATACGCAACGCCGAGGCGTCTGGAGCCGTGTCCTATTTAAGGAAGAAGAAGGAACTCTCCCAGGGGTTTGCCGTGCCTTACAGATTTGCCGCAAACCCCCAGACAGGCCTGCGCCTGACCAAGGAGGGCTTCGAGCGTTATCTTCTTCTAAAGTCCCAGGATGCCTTGGCGTATTTCGACTCCAAGGATGTGGAGGCGAAGTGGGCTTTTCAACAGAGGACGATGCAGGGCAAGCTCCTGTTCGACGGCCGCGGTCTTCTCACCGAGGCCGGAGAGGAGCTGTATGCCCGGGTCCTGGCCGGCAAGGAGGCCTTTTGGCGTACTTCCTCGGGGGAAATTCGCGGCAACCGTAGGCCCCCCGCGCAGAGCGCGCCTTCTTATAGGCCTCCCCCGCCGCCCCTGGGCCTTTCCACGGCCGAGCCTGATCCCGGAGGCGCCCCTCCGGCCGCTCCTCCCCCGCCCGAGGACGAGGAAGCCGCGGAATAATTATCCCCAAAACTTCGCGGCGAAGTTTTGGGGATAATTGGGAGTGAGCCTTTCGGCCTATGCCGGGTTGGGGCTTAAGACCCCTGAAGGATTCGTTCCAGTCCTCTACTATTAAATGATGGCTTATTGGCTCGCTCTCTTCCTGTCGGCTGCGACGGCTTGGGCCACGCAGCCTCAATACCTCCCGCATCAAGTCTTGGCCATGACTATCGTGCACGCCCGTCCCGTCTGGGAGGCCCGCAACCGGGAGGCTCCCCTGCCCCCGGCCCTTCTGGCCTTGAGCCGTCTTAATCCCCATTATGAGAAGGATCAGGTGAAATTCAGCGTTCTGGCAAGCGTTTTACAGCGCAATCCCGAGCCCACCGAGTTCTCGCCCGAGGCCGAGCTCGACTTGCGCAAGCAAGAGATGATCATCGCGGCGGTCGAGCAGGTGATTCCCGAGGCCGAGGGTTTTGTTCGGATCGAGATTGAGAGATTCCGGAATAAGGATGTCAGCGGGCTTGCGTTAGCATCATCCATGGATAAATTGAGGAGTTGGCAGCCCTATCTGGAGGCGAGTCCAATCAGGGCCGAGTTCATGCAAGTCCTGACTCAGATGGATATGGAGCTTGCCGAACTCAAACGCAGAAACGAGGCCAATGCCGATAGGCTTCTCAAGGAGATCGGCGAGGAACTCTTGGCGGGGTTGGCCGCTTCCTCGAAGCCTCCTGAGGCTCCGACGCGGGATCTGGAGAAAATGGGAACAGAGGGGGTTTCGGGTAAATTGATCCTCAACTATCAATCTCTTCCGGACGTGGATGAGAAGCTTGCTCGCAGCCAAGCCCCCCTGGGGCCCTACAGTCGTTGGAGAAATACGGCCCGCGGCTGAGCCTGGCCGCGGCCCATCCCCAGCCCGGGGCGTTCCTGGTGTATGCCGGCGAGGCCTTTCGGGATCTCAAAACGTCTATTCGCCACGACGGCCTCGACCGGATCGCGAAAACGCCCCTGGATCCTTACACGAAGTTCAAATTCGGCTATTACCGAAGCGAGCTTGATGTTTTTCTGGAGGCGATCCGCCGGAACATCTCGGCCGGCAATTTACGCTACCAGCGCAATAGAGAGTTCTTGGATTTCGAGATGTCGGTCAAGATGTTTCGGGACAAGATCGAGCGTCTTGAGAGGCGAGCCCAAGCTAAGGCCGACAGGGACTTGGACCGGATCCAGGCGGCGGCCGAGAATCTGGAGGAGAATCGTGGCCTTGGCCTGATCAAGCCGGCCGCGGTCCTTTCCGCCTATTACGACCGACTTGTCCGCGCGGCCGACGCCGACCGCGGGGCCGAGCATCTGGCGGTTCTAAAAGAGCATTTCGATGGGGGCTCCTGGCCGGAGTGGGTGCCCTCTCCATGGCATTTAGCTCGATTTTGGGGAGAGCGAATCGCCGAGGTGAACGCGGCTCTGCGCCGGGACGCATCGTGGCTGGGCGCTACCACCGTCGTCTGTATCCTGGCCGCGGCTTGGTACCTTTTCTATTTTCCCGAGGCCTGGACCACGACGCTTGTCGCCGGCGCCTTCTTGGCGTTGGGAGCCGTCGCGGGAGGGGCATTCACCCGCGTTCTGTGGCTGGGTTCGGTCGCTGAACGAATTTCGGCCCGCCTTCGCCGCGTCAATAAATTCTAGCTTGAACCGCCGCCGAAAAATTGGTAACATCTTTCATCATGTCACAGAATACGTATATCCATAAGCCGGAACAAGCCGGGGCCGATAGGCGCTGGCACATCATAGACGCCAAGGGGCGTGTCCTGGGCCGCATGGCCACCGAGGCCGCCAATCTATTGCGCGGCAAGCACAAGCCCACCTACACGACTTTCGTGGACTGCGGCGACTACGTCGTGATCACCAACGCGGCGCACATCCGATTGACGGGGCAGAAGGCCGTGGACAAGTTCTATTTCAGCCACTCGGGCTACGCGGGCGGGGCCAAGGTCACGACCTTCAAGCAGATGATGGCGAAGGACCCCCGCAAGGTCGTTTACCTCGCCGTCAAGCGCATGCTCAGCAAGAACCGCTTGAGCGGGCGTCAGCTCACCAGGCTCAGGATTTATCCGGGCGACAAGCAGCCCCATGGCCTTCACTCTTCCCAGGCGGTGTCCTCATGAGTCCTAAGAATCCACAGCACATTTTGGCGACCGGCCGCCGCAAGACTTCCGTGGCCCAGATACGGCTTGTCCCCAACGGGGAGGGCAAGGTCATGGTCAACGCCAAGCCCGTTGAGGCCTATTTCCACGGCCTGGATCACCAGGTGCAGAGCGTGCTCGCCCCGATAGAAGCCGTGGAGTCCGCCAAAAAATTCGACTACGTCCTCAAGGTGGGCGGGGGCGGGATCACCGGCCAGGCCGGCGCGGTCCGCCACGCCATCGCCAGGGCCTTGGCCAAACTCGACGAGAAGAGCCGCAAACTCATGCGCGTTCAGGGATATCTCACCCGGGACCCGCGCATGGTCGAGCGCAAGAAGAGCGGCCAGCCCAAAGCCCGAAAACGCTTCCAGTACTCCAAGCGCTGATTGGCGCCGATCACCGAAAGGATCAAGATCCGAGGCCTGGCTCGCCTGGCCTCGGGTTTTTTTTGCTTGTGGGGCGCGGTGGTTTCCCTCAAGGCCCTCTACGACCTATTTCTTGGGGAGCCCGAGGCCAACCTCTATGCCCCGGAGAAGTGGGCCTTCGTCACCCAGGAGCAATGGCTGCGCTATTCCGGCTTCGAGCTGGCTTATGGACTGGCTTGCCTCGCTTTGGCCCTCTACTTGGCCCGCTGCTCCCGCTTCCTGCCGGAAACCATGGATAGGCCCCGCCGAGAGCCCGACTTCGACCTTTTCTAAGGGCCATGTGCGGCATTTGCGGAATCCTTGACCTGGGCGGAGCGCCGGATCGCCGAGACCTCGGGAACATGCGCCGAGCCCTCCTCCACCGGGGCCCCGACGACGAGGGAGAGCATCGCGACGGGCCCGCGGCCCTGGGCTTCCAGAGGCTTTCCATTCTGGACCTGGAAGGCGGGCATCAGCCCTTCTTGAGCCGCGATGGCCGGGTCGCTTTGGTCTTCAACGGCGAGATATACAACCATCCGGAGCTCCGGGAGGAGCTCGAGCGGGGAGGGGTCCGCTTTCGGACCCGCTCGGACACCGAGACCTTGCTGGAGCTCTACCTCCAAGAGGGCGCGGCGGCCTTCAAGAGGCTCAACGGCATGTTCGCGGTCGGCCTATGGGACGGCCGATCAAAAGAGCTTCTTCTGGCCCGGGACCCGGTCGGGATCAAGCCGCTCTACTACCATTTCGACGGGAGGAGGCTTCTCTTCTCCTCGGAGCTCCGATCGCTTCTCAAAGGCGGGATCAAGGCGGGGGTAAACTCTTCGGGGCTTCTGGAGTATCTTCTTTACGGCAAAGTCCACGCCCCGCGGACCATAATCGAGGGGGTCTTGAAGCTCCCGCCCGGACACACTCTCAAGCTCGGCGCGGGGGAGCCGCGCCTCGAAGGCTACTGGGACTGGCCTTGGGAGGCTGCCGAGAGCGAGCTCGATTTCGAGGAGGCTCTTGAGGTCTTGGACCGCGTTCTTTCCGAGGCCGTGCGCGCCGCGATGCTGAGCGACGTCTCTTTGGGCGCGTTCTTGAGCGGCGGGGTGGACTCAAGCCTCATCGCGGCCTACATGGCGCGCCACTCCCCCGGGAAGGTGTCCACCTTCTCCGTGGGCTTTTCCGGAGCCGCCTCGGGTGTGGACGAATCGAACCATGCCCGGCGGGTGGCCAAGCACCTGGGCACCGACCATCACGAGTTGATACTCAAAGCCGGCGTTTTGGAGGGCCTCGAGGGCTCCATCCAGTTCTTGGATGAGCCCATCGCGGACTCGGCCATTCTGCCCACGTATCTCTTGGCCCAATTTGCCCGCGGCAAGGTCAAGGTCGCCCTCACCGGGGAGGGCGCCGACGAGCTGTTCGCGGGCTACAACCGCCACAAGGCGGCGTGGCTCAATGAGAAGCTTGTCTGGTGTCCTGCGGGCCTGGGCTTGACAGCCGCCCCTTTGGCCCGGCGCTTGGGCAAGGGCCGGATTTTCGCCGAGCTGCCCTACGCCTCCGTTGGGGACTGGGCTCGGGCCTCGGCGTCATCGAGCCTTGCCGAACTGCGCGAGTTCTTGGCCCCCGACTTTTGGGCCTTGTGCTCCTCCGGGACCCCGCTCTGGAGTGTCTACGACGGTCTCCCCATGAGGCGCCTCGACAGCGCCTTGGGGTTTGACTTCAAGACGGTTCTCTGCGATTCACTGCTCATGAAGGCGGACAAGGCCACGATGAAGGCCTCGCTCGAGGCCCGGGTGCCTTTCCTGAACCTTCCCGTCGTCGAGTTCGCGGCGAAACTCCCATCGAGCTTCAAGATCCGGCGATTCCGGGGCAAATACATTCTGAGGCGCTTGGCCGAGAAATACCTGCCTCTGGAGATCGCCTGGAGAAGCAAGCACGGCTTCATCGTTCCATGGGAATCCTGGGTCAGAAACCCCGGAAATCCCGCTCTTCGCGGGTTCGGCTTGGGTGGAGAGGGCGCCGCCTGGTTCTTCAACAAGGACGCCGTCCGGCGCGGGCACGGGGAGCTCGCTCGGGGAAGCCGGCGCGTGGAGGCCGGGCTATTTTTCCGGATCGCGGTTCTCGGGCTTTGGCTTGACTCCTTGGAAAATGTTTAGGGACCGCCGGGCCGCGGGCCGGAAGTTGGCGCAAAGGCTACTGCCCTTGCGCGCCGGTCCCGCTATCGTCCTGGCCTTGCCCCGGGGCGGAGTGGAGGTGGGCTATGAGGTGGCCAGGGCCCTCGAGATCCCCCTCGACATCGTGGTGGCGCGCAAGCTTCGAGCTCCGGCCGATCCGGAGCTCGCCATCGGGGCCGTGGCCGAGTGGGAGATTCCAAGGCCTGTCTTCAACCAGGATCTCATAGCGCGGCTCGGGGTCGGGCCGGATTATATTCAAGAGGAGCTCGGGCGCCAGCTCGCGGAGATCCGGCGCAGGCAGGACCTTTATCGCGGCGGCCGGCCCGCGGCGCAGCTTCGGGGAAAGCAGGTATTCCTCGTGGACGACGGCCTGGCCACGGGAGCCTCGGCCCGCGCCGCCGCTCTGGCCGTGCGGAGCCGCGGCCCCAGCTCCGTGACTTTGGCCGTTCCCGTGGCCTGCGCCGAGGTCGCCGCGGAGATCCGGCGCGAGATGGACTCTTTCGTCTGCCTGTTCGAGCCGGAGCCCTTCATCGCGGTGGGAAACCAGTATCAGGATTTCGAGCAGACTTCCGATGATGAGGTCGTCGAGATTCTGGAGTCGGCCCGGGGAAAGTGGTAGAATTGCGCCCGATGGGCAAATCGGCGATCCGCTTCCTGGCGCTCTGGCTGCTTCTTCTCGCGGGAGCCTCCGGGGCCGAGAGCCTCAAGATCTTCGTTTACCACACCAACGACATCCACGGCTGGATCAGGTCCCGCCCGGCCTCCTTTTACCAGGCCGACCCCAGCCGCCTCATCGGCGGCGCCGCGGTCCTTTCGAACGTGCTGAAGAAAGAGGCCGGGCCCAAGCTTCTTATCGACGCCGGCGACTGGTTCCAGGGCACGCCCGAGGGAAGCTTGAGCCGGGGCGAGTCCGCCGTGGAGATATTCAACGCCTTGGGCTACGACGCCGTAGCCGTGGGCAACCACGATTTCGATTTCGGCGAGGCTCGGTTGAAGGAGCTCTCGGGCATGGCCAAGATCCCGGTCCTGGCCGCCAACATTTACCGCAAGGACGGCCAGCGCGTCGCCTACCTAAAGCCCTGGATCGTCAAGGAAGTAGCCGGGGTGAAAGTCGGGATATTCGGCCTGACCACCACGCACATGAGGCAGCTCACCTTCCCGGAGAACTTCGCTGGCCTGGAGTTCCGCCGCGAGGTCGAGGCCGCCCGCGAGGCGGTCAAGGCTTTGCGGGCGCGGGGGGCCACGGTGATCATAGCCGCGACCCACGTGGGCTTCGAGAGTCCGGACATGGGTCCCTTCGAGGGAGACCAGACTGTGGCCTCCCAGGTCGAGGGCATCGACTTGATCGTGGGCGGGCACACCCATACGCCTTTGAGGGTCCCCGTGCGCGACGCGACCTACGGCACCCTCATCACCCAGGCGGGCTCCACCTTGAGCCAGGTGGGACGGGTAACGCTCGAGATCGACCCCAAGACCAAGAAGGTCGCGGCTTCCCGAGGGGAGCTCCTGGATCTGTGGGCCGACGAGTGGGGCGAGGACCCGGGGGTCTTGGCGCTCTCCGGCAAATACGAGTCGCGGGTCAAGGCGATCTTCGATGTGGTCGTGGCCACGGCCGCGGCCCGGCTCTCGCGCAATCGGGAGGGGGAATCCTCCTTGGGCGACTGGATGACGGACTGCGAGCGCTCCTGGGCCCGGGCCGACATCGCCTTCCAGAACGGCGGCGGCATCCGCGCCGATCTCGAGGCCGGTCCGGTCACGGTGCGAGACATCTTCAACGTCATGCCTTTCGACAACTACGTGGTGAGGCTGTCCATGAAGGGGGCCCTCGTGCGGGAGATACTCGACTACGGCGTCGGGCGCAGCAAGGGCATGCTCCAGGTGTCCGGAGTGGAATTTTCCTATGACCGCGACGGCGCCCAGGGCCGGCGCGCGGCCGCGGTCCTGGTGGGAGGCAGGCCCCTCGACGACGAGGCGTCCTACGAGGTCGCCACCATCGATTTCATGGTCAAGGGGGGGGACGGCTACACGCCCTTCGCCTTGGCCCAAAAGCAGGAGAACACCAAGACGCTTTTGCGCGACGTGCTGCGCGAGTGCGCCCGGAAACAGGGCCTGATCGCCGTCCCCTCCGGGGGACGCCTGCGCTCGGGGCCGGGGCGGGGGGATTCCCATGGTACTTAAGAATGTCCGAGCCAAAGCCGACGCCTACTGGACGAGGACCAAGAAGTTCCTGGCGGCTCTGAGCTGCTGGGGCCTCGTCTTTAGCCTGGTCACCATCTGCCGGCTGGGGGTGGCCTTTGACTACGACGACACCTTGGTCTTCTCCACCCCGGCCTTGAGCCGCGCCTTCGCCAACACGGCCCAGCCCTTCTCCGAGGCTTTCTGGTCCGTCGTCAACCAGTCCTACGACTTGGAGAAGCCCAAGCTCATCCCCTACGTCCTGGCCTGGATGTTCAGGGTTTTCGGCTTCCGGGTAGCCATCCTCACCGCCCGCCCCGCGGTGGATGCCGAGCCCTTGAAGAAGGAGTGGCGGCACCTGGTCGGCCGCGGCCAGTTCCATTTCACGAGCCGCGAGAACAAGCATCAATACCTGCAAAGCGGCAACTACGTCCTCTTTTTCGGCGACAGCGACTCCGACATCCAGCAGGCCCGCCGGGCCAGGGTCTTCGCCATCCGCGTCAAGCGCAGTCCCAAGTCTCTGTTCAAGGACGACTACCACCCCGGGACCATGGGAGAACTGGTCATTCCGCTTTCGGAGTACTAGCGGAAGTTATCCACAATGCTTCGCGGCGAAGTTCTGTTGATAACTTTCGCCGCCATTCAGCCCGGGCTCGCCGCGGCGGCCCCTTCTCCCGAATTCATCATACGCAACGCGATCAAACTTGAGAGCCCGGTCGAGCTGCCCGACCGGATGTTCCCGGAGCTCAAGGGTTATGATGTCATCATCTTGGGGGAAATGCACGGGACCAACGAGGCCCCGGCTTTCGTTCAGGGGCTTCTGAGATTGATCGCCAGAAACGGCCGATCAGCTTTCTTGGCCGTTGAGATTCCGGCCGGAGAGCAGCATGCGATTGATTCGTTTCTTGAAACCGGGCGAATTGATATTCTCAAAAAGACGGCTTTTTTCAGCAGGGATTTCCAGGACGGCCGCTCCAGCCGGGCGATGGCGGGCCTTTTGGAGGCGGTGCGGTCCATTCCCGGAGTCGAGGTCGTTTGCTTCGATCCCGGAATCTCCGCGGGAGCGCAGGAGCGCGACAGCGGCATGGCGCGAAATATCAAGGACGCCTTCCTGCGCCTGCGCAAGGATCATGCGGTGGTTCTGGCGGGCAACGTGCACGCCTCGATCGGCAGGGGGACTTCTTGGGATAAGAATTATCGACCCATGGGCTACCTGCTGCACGCGGGGCCCGGCGCGATCTTCTCCCAAGACGAGATTTTGGCCGTCCTCAACCGCTATAAAAAAGGGAGCGCCTGGGTTTGCTCGGGAGGCGCGGCCTCGGACTGCAAAGAGACCGCGCTTGAACAAAAGGATAGCGGCTACACTTTAGCCGTCCCCTGGTCGAGTTATTTCCTAAAGGAGCCCGAGCTTGCGCGAGGCTATAACGCGACATTCTTTTCCCGCGCGATCACGGCTTCCGCTCCTCTCGGGCGCCAATAGTCGTTGCATAATTTGACAAGCCCCCGGCATTCCGATAGAATACCTCCCGCTGACGGAATGCTTGTGGCCACTTTGGCCACAAGCCGATAATAAATGACCTCTTCTTTGCGCCGACCCCTCATCGCCGGAAACTGGAAAATGCACCTCACCTTGGCCCAATCCGTGGAGCTGGCGCGCGCGGTCAAGGAGGGGGCGGCGGGCTCTCCCGGAGAGGTCGCCCTTTGCGTTCCCTTCACCGCGCTTTCGGTCGTCGCCGAAACGCTCGAGGGAGGCTCCGTGCGCCTGGGGGCCCAGGATGTTTTTTGGGAAAGCCAGGGGGCCTTCACCGGGGAGATTTCCCCTGCCCAGCTCGTGGATGCCGGCTGCCAGATGGTCCTCATAGGCCATAGCGAGCGCCGCAGGCTCTTTGGGGACACGAACGAGGCCGTGCAGAAGAAGCTTAAAAGCGCCTTGGCGGCGGGGCTTGTCCCCATCGTCTGCGTCGGCGAGACCTTGGAGGAGCGAGAGTCTCAGAAAACCTTCCGCGTGCTCGAGGCCCAGATGAAGGCTTTGGAAGGGTTTGCCCCACAGGAAATTTCGCGCCTCATAGTCGCCTACGAGCCGGTCTGGGCCATCGGCACGGGCCGCACCGCCACCCCGGCCCAGGCCCAGGAAGCCCACCTTTTCATCCGCAAGAACGCGGCCAAGCTTTACGGAGAAGGCTTCGCATCGGGCCTGCGCATCCTCTATGGGGGCTCGGTCAAGGCGGAGAACGCGGATTCCTTGATGGCCCAGCCCGATATCGATGGGGCCTTGGTCGGGGGAGAGAGCTTGAAGCCCATCTCGTTTTTGCGCATCGTTCACTTTCGGAATAATTAAGTAACTGTCACTGAATTACTATGGAACAGAATCCCGAGCTGGCCAAGAAGATCACGGCCGAGATCGTGTCGCGCATGGAGCGCTCCAAGAGCCCGATACCGGTCGGGGTCTCCAACCGCCACGCGCATTTCACCCAGGAGCATTGGGACGCGCTTTTCGGCAAGGCCCGCCAGCCTAGGAAATTCCGCTCGGTCAAGCAGCCCGGGTTCTGGGCCTGCTACGAAACAGTGGCCGTGGAGGGGCCCAAGGGCAAGATCGAGAACGTGCGCTTGATCGCCCCCCACCGCCCCAAGACCCAGATCGAGATTTCACAGACCGACGCGCAGGCTTTGGGCCTGCGCCCTCCCATCCGCGACTCGGGCAAACTCGAGGGCTCGGCCCCGGTGCGCGTGATCGGCCCGGCAGGGACGCTCGAGATCAAAGAGGGCCTCATCATCGCCCGGCGGCACATTCATTTTCACCCGCTCGAGGCCCAGGCCATGGGCATCAAGGACGGGGAGGTCGTGCGGGTCCGAGCCGGCGTGGGCGGGCCCCGGGAGCTCGTTTTCGAGCAGGTGCTGTGCCGGATCTCGGACCAATTCAGCCTCGAGTTCCATTTGGACACGGACGAGGCCAACGCGGCCTGGATCAAGAACGGAGAGAAGGTCAACATCGCATGAAAGAGACCCCCGCCACTTACATGGAGGAAACATGACTGCATTAGGAATGATCGAGACGCGCGGATTGGTGGCGTGCATTGAGGCCGCGGATGCGGCCGTGAAGGCCGCCGACGTTAGGATCGTGGGCTACGAGAAGGTGGGAACGGGGCTTGTCACCGTGCTGTTCCGGGGAGAGGTCGCCGCGGCCAAGGCCGCCTGCGACGCCGGCGCCGCTGCGGCCCAGAAGGTCGGGGAGCTCATCGCCGTGCACGTGATTCCCCAGCCGCATCCGGACTTGGAGGGGAAGATGCCCATCTCCTTGGCCGAGAACCTGAGCCGCAGGAAATGATTTTCGCACGAGTCACCGGCAACGTCGTCTGCACCCTGAAGGACCCGAAGCTCATCGGGTCCAAGCTCATGCTGGCGCAGCCCGTCGACCTATCCGACAATCCCAAGGGGAACCCCTTGGTGGCGGTGGACTCCGTGGGAGCGGGGGAGGGTGAACTCGTGCTGCTCGTCCAGGGCTCGAGCGCGCGCCAAACCTCGCGGACTTCCGGGAGTCCCGTGGACGCCGTGATCTTCGCCATCGTGGACTCGGTGGAGCAAGGCGGCAAGATCGTCTTCAGGAAATCAAGCGACCCCGTCCATGCGGCCAGATGAGATAGCCCTCATCGTGGGCGAGGTCTTAAAGCGTCTGGAGGCGGGTTCCGCCTCCGGGGGAGCCTTGGCCGTGCTTTCCGCCGCGGCCGGCGATCCCGTGGCGCACTCTAGCGTGGACGGGGCCGTGGCCGCCGCGCAAAGGGCGCAGGAGGCCTTCCAAGAGCTGGGCTTGGAGGCCCGCCGAAAGGTCATCGAGGCCATGAGAAAGGCCGCGGTCGCCGCCGCCGAACGCCTGGCCCGCCTTGCCCGAGAGGAAACCGGAATGGGCCGTGAGGCGGACAAGGTCCAGAAAAACCTTGTCTGCGCCCTGAGGACCCCCGGCGTGGAGGATTTGAAGTCCCTGGCCTACACCGGAGACAAGGGCCTGACCTTGGTCGAGTACGCGCCCTACGGGGTCGTGGCCGCGGTGACCCCCTCGACCAACCCCGCGGCCACGGTGATCAACAACTCGATTTCCATCCTCTCGGCGGGCAACGCCGTGGTGTTCGCGCCCCATCCCGCCGCGGCCAAGTGCTCGGCCGAGGCCATGAGGGTCTTGAGCCAAGCCGCCGTGGAGGCGGGGGCGCCCCCTGGGCTTATCTCGACCGTGGCCCCGGCCTCTCAGGAATTCACCCGCGCCCTTTTGGCTCATCCCGCGGTGAGCGTCAACCTCGTGACCGGGGGGCCGGCCATAGTCAAGGTCGCCATGACCACGGGGAAGGCCTGCAAGACCATCGCCGCGGGCCCGGGAAATCCTCCCGCCGTGGTGGATGAGACCGCTCAATTTCCGAAATGCGCCGCCGACATCGTGACCGGCGCCTCCTTCGACAATAACGTTCTCTGCACGGCCGAGAAGGAAGTGATCGTGACCGCCGCGGCGCGGGAGAGGTTTCTCGAGTCCCTGCGCCGGGACTCACGCGCCTGGGAGCTCAAGCCCTCCCAGGCGGACGCCGTGACTCGCCTCGTGATCCAGGAGGGAGGACGCGGCTGCAAGGAGCCGAGGCTCAACCGGGAGTTCGTGGGTCGTGACGCCCGCGTCATCGCCCGGGCCGCGGGCCTCGACGTCCCGGAAAGCGTGCGCATCCTTTGGGCCGAGGTCCCCAACGACCATCCCCTGGTTTGGACCGAGCAGCTCATGCCCGTCCTGCCGGTGACCGCGGCCCCCGACGTGGACAAGGCCATAGAGCTTGCCCGAGAGGCGGAGGGCGGCAACCGCCATACGGCCTCCATGCACTCCATGAACGTGGACCATTTGACCCGCATGGGCCGGCGCATGCAGTGCTCGATTTACGTCAAGAACGCTCCGACCTTTTACGGGCTTGGCATGGGGGAGGGCTACGCCTCCATGTCCATAGGCACGCCCACGGGGGACGGCCTCACCAAGGCCTCCCATTTCGCCCGGCCGCTTCATTGCAGCCTGGTCGGCTACTTTCGCATCTGTTGAGGAGAGACATGCAAGCCAATATCGCGGTGGGACTCATCGAAGCCTCCTCGATCGCCAAGGGCGTGGAGGCGGCCGACGCCATGTGCAAGGCCGCCTCTATCAAGCTCGTCAGGACCCAGGTCCTGGCCCGCGGCAAGTACGTGATCCTCGTTTCGGGCCCTGTGGGAGAGGTCGAGTCGGCCTTGAGGGCCGGCCGCGCCGTGGCGGGGGGCGCTTTGATCGACGAGGTGATCATCCGCAATATCCACGCCGCCGTCCTGGCCGCCCTCGACAAGAGGATCGCGGTGGAATCCCTGGAAGCCGTCGGAATCATCGAAACCAAGGACTCCATCGCCGCGGTCCGCGCGGCGGACGCCGCGGCCAAGGCCGCCGCGGTCCATGTCCTCGAGGTCAAGACCGTGGTGGGGGGAGGCAAGGGCTACGTGAGCCTAGCCGGAGAGCCGGCGGCCGTGCGCTCGGCCGTGGCGGCCGGGGTCTCGGCGGTGCCCGCGGCGATGCTCATCGGCCATGTGGTGATCCCCCAGGCCGACTCCCAGATGCTGGCGGCGGTGGGCAAGTGAAAATCGTCTTGGGCTCGGACCACGGGGGCTTTTCGGCCAAGGAACTCGTCAAGAGGCGCCTGCAGAAGGCCGGCCACGAGGTCTCGGATTTCGGCTGCCATTCCCTGGAGGCCGTGGACTATCCCGACGTGGCTTTGCTTGCAGGCGAAGCCGTGGCGCGCGGGGATTTCGACAAGGCCGTGCTCCTGGACGGCTTCGGCGGGGCCGTGGCCCTGGCCGCCAACAAGATTCCGGGCGTTCGCGCGGTGGCGGCCTACAACTCCGTCTCGGCGCGCTTCGCCGCGGCCCACGATGACGCCAACGTCCTGTGTCTTGGGGGAAAAACCCATGGGGAGGCGGCCCTCATGGAGATGCTCGACGTCTTCTTTTCCACGCCCTTCGAGGGCGGCCGCCACGAAAGGCGCCTGGCCAAGATCGCGGAGATCGAGAAAAAATACGCGAGGGCCGGATGAAGCTCGCCCGCGTGGTCGGCCGAGTGTTCTGCTCGCGGCAGGAGCCCAAGATAGAGGGAAAGAAACTCCTTCTCATCGAGCCCCTGCGCTGGGAGGACGGGCAGGTTTCCGGGCCGCCCCTGGTGGCCGCGGACGCGGTCGGGGCGGGAGCCAGCGAGAACGTTTTTTGGGTAGCGGCCCGCGAGGCCGTCGTCGCCTTCGACGACGAGCCCTGCGTGGACGCGGCCGTCGTGGGGATCGTGGACGGCCATCAAACCAAGGGCTCGCGCGCCAGGCGCTGATTCATGTTCATCGCAGAGGTCATCGGCAATGTTTGGGGCACGCGCAAGCACAAGTCATTGACCGGCAGACGGCTTCTTTTGGTCAGGCCCATAGACCCCGTCAGCAAAGAGCCCCTGGGCGAGGCCATCCTTGCCTTGGACGGCGGGGTCGGCTCCGGCCCGGGCAGCGTGGTTTTGGTCGTTGACGAGGGGGGATCGGCCCGTTCGATCATCAAGGACGACAAGGCCCCGGTGCGGGCCGTGATCTGCGCCATCGTGGATCAGGTGATCTCGTGCGGGCGGGTGAAACGCTATGCGTGAGGCAGCGCTCAGGAAAGTGGTCGAGGAAATCGTGAAGGTCTTGGCGGAAAAGGGGCTTCTAAAGGAGGATGGGTGCTGTTGCTCTTCCAACGCCGGGGCAGAGGCCCATGCGTCCAAGGAAGTGCGGGTGACCGTAGGCACCTCCGGCAAGGTTTTTTCCGAAGAATGGCCATCTATGGGACGTAAACCCGCTTCCCTCGCGCCCAAACCGGCCGAGCGCGAGGACTGCTGCCCGCATTGCGAGCCCCTGGCCCGCTGCAGCGAGAGCGACCTCAAGGCCTTGGGGGCCGACCGCGTGGCGGCCTGCCATCCGACCAAGGCCTGCTCCTCGGTGGCGCGCTGCGTGGACCACACCATGCTCAAGCCCAACGCCACCCAGGAGGAGATCGCCAAGCTCTGCGCCGAGGCCAAGGAATTCTGCTTTGCCTCGGTCTGCGTCAACCCGAGCTACGTGCCCTTGGCGGCCCAGCTTCTGAGGGGCAGCGGGGTGAAGGTGTGCACGGTGGTGGGCTTTCCCCTGGGCTCGACCACCTCCACGGTCAAGGCCGTAGAGGCCCGCGACGCCATGGCCAACGGGGCCGACGAAATAGACATGGTCATCAACGTTGGGGCCTTGAAATCGGGCAACGACGCCGCGGTTTTCGAGGACATCCGGACCGTGCGCGAGGCCGCTCGGGGCCGCGTGCTCAAGGTGATCCTGGAAACGGCCCTTCTTTCCCAAGATGAAAAGACGAGGGCCTGTCTTCTCGCCAAGAAGGCGGGAGCCGATTTCGTGAAGACATCCACCGGTTTCGGGGGCGGGGGCGCCTCCGTGGAGGACGTGCGCCTCATGCGCCAGACCGTGGGGCCTTTGATGGGCGTCAAGGCGTCGGGAGGCATCCGCGACGCCAAGGCGGCCCAGGCGATGCTGGAGGCAGGGGCGACCCGTTTGGGCACCTCCGCCAGTGTTGCCATCGTCACGGATGCCGCAGACTCGGGGGAGAAAAAGGGGTACTGAGCCTATGTCCAAGAACAAGCCTGTGAAGTTCAACGTCAGAATAGACATACAGTGCGGGATTTGCGGTTCCTTGACCCACCACGCCGCCGGGGCTTTCCCAAAGTTCTGCGCCTGCTGCGGCGCGGCCATGGAAAGGTTCTGCCTCATCTGCCACAAGAAGGCCGACATGTTTTTCGAGGAATGGTGGCCGGAGGAGGACGAGTGCTTGCGAACCTACAGCCCGTCCAAGAGGTGCGGCTCGTGCAACGCCGTCCTCGAGGCCCAGGGCAACAACCAGTTTTACGAAGAGCGAGGGTACCAAAATTAACTATTCCGGGGGCTGATATGGCTGAAATTCGCGAGGCGTTGGGGCTTGTGGAAACCAAGGGTTTTGTGGGCATGATCGAGGCTTCGGACGCCATGGCCAAATCCGCCAAGGTCAGGCTCTTGGGCTACGAGAAGGTGGGCAGCGGCCTAGTGACCACTTTGTGCCGGGGCGAGGTCGGAGCCGTGCGCGCGGCGGTGGACGCGGCCGCGGCCGCGGCTCAAAAGGTGGGAGAGCTCGTGGCCGTGCACGTGATTCCGCGGCCTCATGACGACCTTGAGAAATACCTCGACCAGATCTCAATCAAGCTGGCGCGCTGAAGGGGCCTTAATGCTGAATCGGGACGATCTCATTGACCTCATCATGGGCCATTTGAGGGAGCTTCCGGTTAGAGCCCCGTCCGCCGGCGGGCCCCGTGGACGGCTGTTTCTCTCCGAGCATGAAATTAAGAAGAGATTGACGCCGGCGGGAACGGAGCTTAAAATACCGAGAGGAGCCATCATCAGCCCGCTGGCCCAAGACTGGCTCGTCTTGAAAGGCGTCAAGATTGTTGACAGGGCCTAACCCATGGAAAAATGGGAGATACGCCCCGCCCCGACGCGATTCGACCCGCGCCGCCATCTCCTTCTCCTTCAGGGAGACAAGAAGGAGGTGGCGCGGCTGGTGAAGACTTTCGGGGCCTTGTGCGGCCGCCCCGCCTCCGTCCAGGATCCCGCGGGCTACAACATCAGTATTCCCCTGCATAATCTTACCCAGGCCTCCTTGGGTCGGGTGAAGGAGTTTCTTGAGAAGATGGGGCCTAGCGCTCCTGCCGGGACGCCGCGCATGGAGCCAGAGCCGGCTCCGGTTGAGCCGCCGCCTACGATTCCCGAGCCCATGAGGCCCAACGCATCTCCTGAAGGGCCTCAGGACAGCACCTCTGCCGGGGTGCTGATCCCTATAGACTCGCGCCTCAATTTCGATTCCCTCCGGGTCGGGCCCTTCAACCGTTTCGCCCATGCCGCGGCCACCTCCGTGGTCGGCTCGCCCGGAGCCATGTACAACCCGCTTTTTCTCCACGGGCCTCCCGGAGTGGGCAAGACCCACATGCTGCACGCCATTGGAATCGGTCTCGGACAGCCCCTCGATCCCCAAGCCGTGGTCCTCACCTCGGCCTGTCTCCTGTCGAGAGTGGCCGGCCCGGCCGGCGGCAGGCCCAAGGAGCTCGCGGCCCTGATCGGCAAGGCCCAGGCTCTGCTGGTGGACGACATACATCTTCTTTCCATCACGGACCAGAACAAGCCGGCGCTCGACAAGATCTTCGGCCATTTTTTCGGCAAAAACCTCCAGGTGGTGTTCACCTCGATTTATCCCCCCAAGGCCTTAAGCGCCTTGGAGGAGGCGCTCAAGATATCCTTCGGTCGGGGCTGGTCTGTGGATCTTAAGGTGCCCGGCGTCTCCGCGCAGGAGGACATCATACAGGGTTTTTTGGACCGGCATTCCTTTCAGCTGCCGAGCGATTCCATCAAGGTTTTCCAGGACAAGCTGGGCGGCCATTTCGGGGAGATCCGGAAATGGCTGACGCGCTTCGTGGCCTTGGCCGCGGCCACCCAAGCGCCGAGGCCCGAGGATCTCATCGCGCCCCTTTTCGATTTAGGCCTGGCCGAGGGCAACCAGGAACTGCCCTCCAAGGCTCAGCTCGCGGCGGCTCAAAACGAGCCGCTGCCCCAAGGGGGGGGCGTCAAGCTCGCCTGGCTGCTCCCCAAGGGCCAGGATGAGATGGGGCCGTGGCTGGCCCAGCGCCTTCATGAGTCCGCGCTGAAGTTCGGGCTCAAGGTTTCCTATCATACCGTGCTCTGCGACGTTTACGACTCGGAGCAGCCTTTTGGGGCGCCGTTTGAAATCGCGGAAAAATGCCGCCAGGCGGGCGCCCAGGCCGCTTTGATCATGGGCCCTGCGGGCGAGTCGAGCCTGGCCGCCAAGGAGGTCGAGTTTTCCCACGCGGTCGGGCACGTCCTGGAGAGCTTCGGCGTCCGGCCGGGCTGGATCCCGCATCGCGGCACCATGTCCTTGAGCAATTTTCTGCGCCTTCATTTGGACTTCATGTCTCGTCCCCTTCTTTGAAGTGGAACTTTTTCGGGGGGATCGTCGTATAAGAAGGGATGTGGTTATGCTCCTGCTCGGTTTTTGGTGCCTGCTCCAGCTTTCGGGCTGCGCGGGCCTGCGAGGCGGGGGGCAGGCCGGGCCCGAAAAGGAAATGGTGAAAGCGCAAGAGCCCTGCCAGGCCTTAAAGCCCGCCCTCGAGCTTTATTTGCCTTCCGTTCCCGGCCCCGCCGAGGCCCGGGCCTTGGAGGAGAAGCTTTATCCCCATTGCGGGGATTACGCGCGAAAGGCCGGAGGGGGAATATTCGAGGTCTCCTATGGCCGTTTGGGGCGAGACTTGGAGCGCTGGGGGGTGTTGGCGCGCGCCGGAGCCGTGGGCTCGCCCAAGATCGCGCTTTGGATACAAGGGGCGCAGCCCGGCGCGCGCGAGGCCTTGAGGCTGGCTCTGCTCGAGCGGGGCTATCAAGCCGTGGACCTGCAGGACCCGGATGGCTCCGCCAGGGCGTCCAGCCGAGAGGGGGCCGAGACCCTGGCCCGGCGCGCCGGCGCGCGTTGGCTCGTGGCCGGCAAGTCCGAATCCGTCCGCAAGGATGGGCTCGAGGGCTATTTTTCATGGGAGGCCGGACTTCGGCTCGAGGTTCGGAGCCTTGAGCCTTCCGTTCCCCTCAAGGAATGGACCGAGTCCGCCTCGGCCGTGGACCTCACCGCGGAGGGGGCCCAGGAGAAGGCCGCGGCGAATGCCGGGGAGCTGGCGGGCGGCAAGCTCGCGGCTTTGCTGGCCGAGCAGGTTCCGGAGCGGCGCGACATGGCGGTCGTGGTCCAGGGGCCGGCGAGTCTCGACAAGATACGGCGCTTCTTGGAAGCTCTGCGAGCCCTGCCCCGGGTGGCCTCGGCGCGCTTTGAATCGCGCGATGCCGGGCAGGCCAGGATCATGGTTCTATCCGGCGGGGCGTCCGTCGATGAGCTTGCGGCCGCCATACTGGAGCTCAGGCAGTTCCATTGGAGCGTGCGGTCCTTGGATTCAGATTACCGAATTCTAGAGCTTTCACCCGAGGATTACTGATGCTGTCTTGCGTGCATTCCGCCGGGGTCAAGGGAGTCGAGGGCTATTCGGTCCTCGTGCAGCTTGACTTGGCCAACGGCCTGCCGGGCTACACCACGGTCGGACTGCCGGACAACGCGGTGCGCGAGTCTCGCGAGCGGGTGGTTTCCGCCTTGCGCAATTCCGGCTACCGCATGCCTTCCAAGCGCATCACCGTGAATCTGGCTCCGGCCCAATCGCGCAAGGAAGGTACGCATTACGACCTCCCTATCGCCTTGGCCCTGCTGTCCGCCTCGCGTCAAATTTTGATGGGACCTTGCTCCAAGGACTACTGCTTTATCGGAGAGCTCGGCTTGGACGGGGCCTTGGTGCCGGTGCCGGGTGTGCTGGCCATGGCCCTGGAGGCCAAAGCCAAGGGCTTCAAGGTCCTGGTCGTGCCCTTGGGGAACGCGAGGGAAGCTTCCGCTTCCGGGCTCCAGGTTTACGCAATAAGGCATTTACGCGAGGCGGTGGCGCGCATGACCGGGGATTCCCCGGCCCAGGAGGAAGTCTCCGAGGAGGACGCCCTGGAGGACTCCGCGAGCCCCTGCGGCGACCTCGCCGACGTGAAAGGGCAGGTCTTGGCCAAGAGAGCCCTCGAGATCGCGGCGGCCGGGGGGCATAATCTGCTTCTCATCGGCCCGCCGGGAATCGGCAAGTCCATGCTCGCTTCCAGGCTCATCGGCTTGCTTCCGCCTTTAAGCCGGCAGGAGTCCTTGGAGGTTTCCAGGATCTATTCCGTCAGCGGCAAGCTCCCGTGCGGGGGGCTTGTCCGTCAAAGGCCGTTCCGGGCCCCGCACCATCAGTCCTCGGCGGTTTCCTTGACCGGGGGCGGTCCGGCCTCCAGGCCAGGCGAGGCTTCCCTGGCTCACGCCGGGGTGCTCTTCCTCGATGAGTTGGCCGAGTTTTCCCGGCCGGCCCTGGAGGCCTTGCGCCAGCCCTTGGAGAGCTTCGAGGTGACCGTGACCCGGGCCAGGGAGGCCTTGATTTATCCGGCCCGCTTCCTGCTGGCCGCGGCCACCAACCCTTGCCCCTGCGGCTGGCGCGGCCATCCCAGGAAGGAATGCGTCTGTACCCCGGCCATGCTGCGCAAGTATCTGGCGAAATTCTCGGGCCCCCTTTTGGATCGCATCGACTTGCACGTCGAGATGGCTCCTCTCGACTTCGAGGAATGGGCGGCCTCATCGCCCACGGCGTCCGCAGGTGAAACCACGAAGAAGGTTCGCCTGCGCGTGGCCAAGGCCCGGGACATCCAAAGGGAGCGCCTCGCGGGCGTCTGGGGCCTCAACGCCTACATTCCGGCCAAGGACTTGCAGCGCCGCTGTCGCCTGCAAGGCGAAGCCTTGGGCCTGCTGGAGAAGGCCAGCCGCAAGTGGAATTTGAGCGCGCGCAGCCTCGACCGCCTGCTCAAGGTCTCCAGGACCATCGCCGACTTGGAGGGAAATCCCGGGATCGAGGTCCGTCATTTGGCCGAGGCCATGCAATTCAAGGGTCTGGAAAGGCTGTTAGGAGGGGTATGAAAAAAATAGTTTTAGCGGCGGCATTATCCGGAGGGCTGGCGCTTCCCGCCTGGCCGGCGCAGCGGCACACCGTCAAGAAAAATGAGTGCCTTTGGAACCTGGCTAAAAAATACTACGGAGACCCTTTCCTCTGGGAGGAAATCGCCCGGGCCAACGACGTCACGGTGAAGAATCCCGAGCTGATATTTCCCGGGCAGATGTTGGTAGTTCCCGGAGTGGAAGAAAAAGGAGAAAAAAGGCCCTCTTCAGCATCCTCCGTATTTGCGCAGGAAGAGGATGACACTATTGCCCAGTCCGGCGCGGCCGCCGCCGCGCCGGACGACATCTCCAGCGAAATGCCGCCGGCCATGGCCGGCCAGTACCCCTCCTTGGACCGCTTCAAGGCTCCTGCGGGCTGGGCACGGGATGGGGAAGTGGTCGAGTTCGAGGGCCGCGAGGCCATGTCGGCGGAGGGAGACATGGTGACCGGCAAGCTACTTGGCAAGGCCGGGGTGTCCAAGGGACATCGGCTCGGGGTGTACCGCCGGGACGCTCCCCAGGAGCTCGACGAGGACCAGGACGCCCTGTATCTGCAAAGGGTCGGACGGGTCGAGGTTCGGGAGGACTTGGGAGGGGGGCGTTGGAAGCTCCTCATACTTAAGTCCAGCGACGCGGTCCAGGTTGGGGATTGGCTTCGGAGGTTTGAATGAGAATCTACGTTTTAATCGTGTTGTCCTTGTGGGGGGCTTACTACTACGCGACGCGGAAGGTCCAGTTCAAGTTTCACGACTCCTTGGAGTACGCCAAGAAGAATCCCCAGGCCAAGTGGGCGCCGAGCCTGGATTATTACGTGGGCATGGCCTACTACCAGCGCAGCGAATATCCTCAGGCCCAGGAGGCCTTCACCCAGCTCTTGACGGATTATCCGACGTCGCAGTACGCCCCCAAGGCCCTGCTTTACTTGGCCGAGGTGGCGGAGCGCAACAGCGACTGGGAGGCGGCCAAGGCCGCGCTCTCCCGCTTCATTGATAAGAACCCCGACAACCCGAAGGCCGAGACCATGAAGAAGAAGCTGGAACTCATCAAATACCACCACCCATGAGGCTTAGCCATGAACGCGGACACTTTTGAAGGAAAGGTCGGACAAGCCATGGGGCTCCAGGGGCTCACTTTGCGGGGCCTCTGCCGGGCCGCTGATCTCGATCCGTCGTTCTTTTCCAAGGTCTTGGCCGGCAAGCGTAGCCCGCCCTGGGACGAGGCGGTTCTGAGGCGCTTGGCCGAGGTGCTCCAATTGGACCCGGTCGAGCTCATCCTCTCCACGGGGCGCCTGCCGAGCGAATGGCGGGTTTTGCTGGGAAATCCTAGGATTTTGAGCCAAGCTCGCCGGCTGCTGAGGGATGATATAGGCGAGGAGCTTCTGTGACCGAGGAGGAGGTGCTGGCAATCTGGCTGCGCCTCAACGCCCAGCCCGTACTCGGCCCGGACGATGTCCGGGAGCTCCTGAGCCGCGTGCCTATGGAGGAAATTTTTCGGGTCCCGCCCCGGGATTTGGCGGGCCTTTCCGGGCTTTCATTGGATGCCATCGAGCGTTTCCGGGATTGCGCTCGGGGCTTCGACGCAGCCTCCGAGTTCGAGGCCTGCCGTCGGCAGGGCGTTGGCCTCCTCGTTTCCGGCCGGCCAGGGTATCCGGAGCTCCTGCGATCCACGGCGGACAGCCCCCTTGTCCTCTACGTGAGGGGGAATCTCGACTGCGCCAAGGGCTTCCCAGTGGCTTTCGTGGGAAGCCGAACCCCCACGCCTTACGGCCGGCGCATGGTCCAGAGGCTGGCGGGGCAGGCCGCGGCCAGCGGCCATACGGTGGTCAGTGGGCTTGCCCGGGGCATAGACACGGAAGCTCATCGGTCGGCTATTAAGGAAAGCGGCGTTACCTGGGCGGTCCTGGGCTCCGGGCTCGGCCGGGTCTATCCGCCCGAGAACAAGGCCTTGGCCAGGTCCATAGAGGCCTCCGGCGGGGCGGTGATCAGCGAATTCCCGCTCGATGCCCCGCCCCTAGGCGCTCATTTTCCCCGAAGGAACAGGATCGTCTCGGGCTTGAGTTGGGCGGTGGTGGTGATCGAGGGCCGGGAGCATTCCGGCTCTCTGATCACGGCGCGCTTGGGGATTAGCCAGGGGCGAGAGGTTTTCGCGGTGCCGGGGCCGGCCGACTCGCCCCTGAGCGAGGCCCCGCACCTTTTGATCTCCCAGGGGGCTAGGCTTGCCCGGTCCTTGGACGACATCCAAGAAGAGCTTCCTCCGGCCGCCCGGGCCGGCTTTCGCCGAGTCTTTCAGGGGCACCGTTCCAACGAGGAATTGGCTCCGGAACACCAAAAAATCCTACAATATCTCGGTCCTGACGCCTACACCCTGGATGAGCTGGGCAACGCCACGGGTATTGACTTATCCCGGCTATCCCATATAATTTGCCAGTTGGAATTGGCGGATTTGGTTTCCTCTGTTCCGGGACAGCGCTATGCCAAAAAAGGAATCTAAGCCTTCTAAGAAGACTTCGACCAAGCCCAAAGCCTCCCCTTCCAAGGGAAAGGTGGGCCCGGCTTTGGTGGTGGTGGAGTCTCCGGCCAAGGAGAGGACCATTTCACGCCTGCTCAAGGGAGAGTACGTGGTCAAGAGCTCCTTCGGACACGTGCGCGATCTGCCGGTGCGCAAGATCGGAGTCAAGGTGGACCAGGGCTTTGCCCCGGAGTACGTGGTCCTGCCCCGGGCCAAAAAAATCCTCTCCGAACTCAAATCTTTGGTCAGCCGCTCCCCGTACGTCTATCTGGCCACCGACCCCGACCGCGAAGGGGAGTCCATCGCCTGGCATCTTGTGGAAATGCTCCATTTAAACGAGGACCAGATACGCCGCATTACTTTCCATGAAATCACGGCCGCGGCCATATCAGAGGCCTTGTCGAGCCCACGCCTCATTGATGAGCATCTGGTCCAGGCCCAGCAGGCGCGGCGGGTCATAGACCGGTTGGTCGGCTACAAGCTCTCCCCTCTTCTCTGGGCCAAGATCCAGAGCGGGCTTTCGGCAGGGAGAGTCCAGTCCGTGGCCGTGAGGCTGCTTACCGAGCGCGAGAAGGAAATCAAGGACTTCGCCTCCGAGAAATTCTGGACCTTGGCCGCGCTTCTGGAGAAGGCGGGGACCCCGCCCGCTTTCGAGGCCAAGCTCATCCTTTGGAAGGGACAGAAAATCGAGGTCACAAAGACCTTCGACCTGTTCGAGGAGCAATACCGGGTGCGCCTGACCGTGCTGCAGAAGCCAGCGCAGCTGCAGGAAATCCAGGACGTCATTTCCAAGGGCGTCTTCAAGGTCGTCAAGGTCGAGAAAAAAGAGGTCCGCCGCCGACCCTCGCCGCCATTCTCCACCAGCACCTTGCAGCAGGCCGCTTCCCAGAAGCTGGGATTCGCGGCCGAGCGCACCATGCGCGTGGCCCAAACCCTTTATGAGGGCGTGGACTTGGGCACTCCCGATCCGGTCGGGCTTATCACTTACATGAGGACGGACTCCTTCTCGATCTCGACATCGGCCGCGGAGGAGGCGGCCCGCTTCCTCCGCGAGAAGTTCGGCCCAACCTACGTGCCCAAGGAGCCTCCAGTTTATCAGACCAAGGCCCAACGCGCCCAGGAGGCCCATGAGGCCATCCGTCCCACCAGCATTCTGCGCACCCCCGACCAGGTGCGGCCCTATCTTAATCATGACCAAAGCCGGCTTTACGACCTTGTATGGAAGCGTTTCGCGGCCAGCCAAATGACAGAGGCCCTTTATGACACGGTTTCGGCGGACATCGAGAGCGGTCCGGCCCTGTTCCACGCCACCGGCCGCAGCCTGAAATTTGACGGCTTTTTGCGCGTTTTCATGGGCAACTTCTCTTCCCAGGAGGAGACTGATGAGTCCGAGGCCGCCGAGGAGGAGGAGGGGCGCCTGCCGCTCCTGGTCCAGGGAGACGTGGTTTCGCTCGTTTCCTTCAAGCCCGAGGAGCACCAGTCGAGTCCCCCGCCCCATTACAACGAGGCGAGCCTAATCCGGGCCATGGAAAAGCACGGCATAGGCCGGCCCTCCACTTACGCGCCGACTATAAAGACCATCGTCGATCGGGGCTACGTCCGGCGCGGGATAAAGGACCGCAAACTCCTCCCCTCGGAGCTAGGCATCCTGGTCACCGAAAAGCTCAAGAAATATTTCCCGGAAGTCGTGAGCCTCACCTACACCGCCGAGGTTGAGGAGAGGCTTGATTCGGTCGCCGAGGGTCGGGAGATGTGGGACCGCGTGGTCCGGGAGTTCTACGCCCCGTTCCTTAAGTCGCTCGAGGCCGCGTCGCGCGAGATGGAGGTTTCAAAACTGGAGCCTCAGAAGACGGACGAGAAGTGCCCCCTTTGCGGGGAGATGATGCTCATCAGGGAGAGCCGCTTCGGCAAGTATCTCTCTTGCTCGGCCTTCCCAAAATGCAAGGGCAAGATCCAGCTCAATGCCGAGGGCCAGAAAGTCGTGCTGGAGACCACCGGAGAGCTCTGCGACATGTGCGGCAAGCCCTTGGTGATCCGGACCGGCCGCAAGGGCCGCTTCCTGGCCTGCTCCGGCTATCCCGCCTGCAAGACCACGTTTTCCTTGGATGCGGAGGGCAAGAAAATCGAGAGCTCCCGGCCTTTGGCCACGTCCCGGCCCTGCAACAAGTGCCAGCGCCCCTTTTGGATCAGGCAAGGCAAGAGGGGCTATTTTCTGGCCTGCTCGGGCTTCCCCAAGTGCCGCAATCTAAGGCCCGTTTCCAAGGAAGAGGGCGGCAAGCTCCGCGCCGAGGCCGAGATGCTTCTGGCCCAGCTCAAGGCGCAAAGAAGCACTTAAGGCCCTGTCAAGTAATAATATGATCAATTTGGCCGAGCGATTTTGGAGCGAGACAAGGAGCAAGGAGCGAGCATACCCGCAGCGGTATGTGAGCGACGAGCGACGCGGTCGCAGCCCAAAAGCGCTCGGCCCCTTCGGGGAGGCCCGAGCTTGGCCGATTTCTTCGTTGCTCCTCGGTCACATAGCTACCGCCATGCTCCCTCGTCGCGCCTCGAACTCGCCTCAAGCTCGGGCCTCCAAATTGATCATATTATTACTTGACAGGGCCTAAGGCCCGTGAAAGTCTGGATGCAAAAGTTCTTGACGGACCTGCGCGCCTCGCGCAATTACTCCCCCCACACTTTGCGGGCTTACGAATCCGATCTGGCGCATTTCCTGGCGGCTCATCCCGAGCTCAAGACCGAGCGCCTGGACCGCTCCCATGTCCGGGGATACCTGGCCCGCTTGCAGCAGGACCAGGGTCTCAGGCGCAACTCTCTTTTAAGGCGTCTTTCGGCCCTGCGCAGCTTCTGTCAATTTTTGCGCCGGCAGAGTGCCTTGAAGAGCGATCCCTTCCTTAATCTTCCCTTGCCCAGGAAGGAGAGTCGCTTGCCCAAGTTCCTGAGTGAGCGGGAGATGCAGGATCTCTTATCCCGGGGGGGGGATCCCCGCTCGCCTTCCCGCGCCCGGGACCGGGCCATCGTGGAGCTGCTCTACTCGAGCGGCCTGCGGCGATCGGAGCTCTCCTCCCTCAACGCGGGGGATGTGGACTTCATGGCGGGCTTCGTCAGGGTATTCGGCAAGGGCTCTCGCGAGCGTCTAGTTCCCGCGGGAACGTCCGCCTTGGGCGCCTTGAGGGACTACCTTAAGACTCTCCCGAGAGGCCGCCCCGAGTCCGGGTCAGCGCCTCTCTTCGTCAACGCGCGCGGGGAGAGGCTGAGCGGCCAAGGCGTGGCGTTGGCCGTGCGCAACTGGCTGCGCGGCGCCAGGTGGCTTAAGTCCGTCACGCCGCACGCCTTCCGCCATAGCTTTGCCACCCACCTTCTCAACCGAGGCTGCGACCTGCGCTCGGTGCAGGAAATGCTCGGACACAGGAGCTTGGCGACCACTCAAATTTATGCTCATATTTCCTTGGATCACTTGAAGAAAGTCTACCAGGAGGCCCATCCCGCCGTCGCGCCCGAAGAGGATTAGCATGCAGGAGAAAATAAGCCTCCTGATGGAGGAGACGGGCTGCGACCGCGGCCAGGCCGAGCTGGCCTTGGAGATGTGCGGCTACGTCGTGGAGGAGGCCATCAAGGCCATCCCGCGCCTGATCAAGAACATCGTCGTGGTCAAGGGCAAGTTCGCCCACCACGGAGAGAGCCAGTACGGCCTGATCCTGGGCATATTGAACGTGAAATCCAACGTCCTCATGCGCTGCCGCGCCGTGCTGTCCTTCAACCCGGCGGTCTACACCGCTTCCATCGGCCAAAACTGGTTCGAGTTCGAGAAGCAGCTCTACGGCTGCCGCCTCTGGGAAGGGAGCCTGCCGGCCGAGAGCCTGGAGATGGAACAGCGGCTTTCTCATTATTTCCGCAAGGCCCTGGAAATTCACGGGGCGGAGCTCGCTTGGACGGCCGAGGACGCTCTCGAGGCCGAGGTCTTGGCCGTGTTCCAGTCTTTTTTCCGCAGCTCCGACCTTCGCTTATCCATGAAGCGAGAAATCTTGAACCTCGGCCAATTCCAGTCCCTGCGCAACGACCCGGAAGGCCTGAGGCGGCCCCAGCCCCGCTCCCAGCCCAGGGCCGAGTATCTTCTCATCCTCAAGATCGCCCTGGAGGAGGACGGCCAGGGCACGGCCGCGGCGGACCTGCGCGCCGGGGATACGGTGATGGCCCGCATCGATGACTCTCGCGACATCGCGCAGTACCTGGGCAAGCTCTTTGGCGGCATTTCCGAGAAGGGGCCCATTCCCATTCTGGTCCCGGTGGAGGCCCTCGAGGCCACGGAGGCGGGGATATTGGCGCGGGTCCGTTTCTCCCTTGGTGTTTGCGGCGACGTGGAGCTCAAGCGTGACTGCCGGCTCAAGGTTCTCCACAACACTTTGCACAGGCAAAAGACAGACACCCTCCCTTGGTGGAGGAGATTCTTCCAAGGATAAACGGCATGGCACTAGTGGTGGTCGGGGCCCAATGGGGCGACGAGGGCAAGGGAAAAATCGTCCATTATTTGAGCCGCAAGGCGGATTTCGTGGTGCGTTACCAGGGGGGCAACAACGCGGGGCACACCGTGGTCTTCGACGGGAAATCCTTCGCCCTGCACCTCATTCCCTCCGGCATTCTCCTGCCTCGCGCGCGCAACGTGATCGGGAACGGCCTGGTGGTGAGCCCCCAGGCCTTCGCCTCCGAGGTGCGCCTCCTGGAGAGCCGGGGCATCACGGTGCGCGGAAGGCTCTTCCTCAGCCTGTCGGCGCATGTGATCCTGCCCTACCATATCATCCTTGACACTTTGCGCGAGGAGGGGGGGCGGGGCATCGGCACGACCAAGAAGGGCATCGGGCCCTGCTACGAGGACAAGGTCGCCCGCATCGGGATCAGGGTCTGCGATTTCCTGGAGCCGGAGACCTTCAAGGCTTTGGTCGGCCAGAATTTGAAGGTGCGCGCGGCCGAGCTTTCGCGGGCCAAGCCCTTGGCCGCCATCCGCGAGGACGTCTTCCGAGACTACGACAAGCTCAGGCGCTACCTAGCACCCTTTTGCTGCGACACTTCCGAGCTTTTGAGCGAGGCCGTGAAGGCCGGCAAGCGGCTGCTCCTTGAAAGCGCGCAGGGGGCGATGCTCGACTTGGATTTTGGGACCTACCCATTCGTGACTTCATCGAATCCCATCGCCGGCGGGGCCTGCGTGGGCGCCGGGATCGGCCCCCAGGCCGTGGATGCCGTGATGGGGGTCACCAAGGCCTACACCACGCGCGTGGGCCTCGGGCCCTTCCCCACCGAGGTGGAGGGGCGGGTGGCGACCTACATCCGAGAGGTCGGCAAGGAGTACGGAACCACGACCGGACGTCCGCGGCGCATCGGCTGGCTCGACATTCCCCAGCTGCGCGCGGCCATCCGGGTCAACGGGATGACGAGTCTTGCCATGACCAAGCTCGACACCTTGGCCAACATCCATCCCCTGAAGGTCTGCGTGGCCTATCGCTATCGCGGTCAGCGCCTCGCGGAGTTCCCGATCTCGCGCCGGGCCCAGCTCGAGGTCGAGCCCGTCTACGAGACCTTCCCGGGATTTAGCGGTGACGTTTCCCGCGCGCGAAGCTTCGGGGTCCTGCCGCCCTCGGCCCGCGACTACGTCCAGCGCATCGAGAAGTGGCTCGGCGTTCCCGTGGCCATCGTCTCGGTGGGCCAGAGCCGCGAGCAGACCATAGTGCGCAATTCCGCGGCTTTGGGGTCGTTCAAATAAACCCTGATCGGAGGGCGCTCAAGGGGACGGCTTCGATATCCGACGACTTATCTCCGGGGCTTTTGGGCTTCTTCCCAGATATCGTTGGCCTTTTTGGCGCGGCCGTGGGCGATCAGATATTTGATCAGATTGGCGTAGGCCAGGGATTTGTGCGGGGGATGGGCGGTGTAACTCTCCGAGCCGCCGCTGATCGTGCCATCGCCCCGGCCGTCCATGGCGCGGGCGAGCAGATAGGCCTGGTCGAATTTATCCGCGGCCAATAGCTTTTCGATAATGTCGTATCTGATGGCGTCGACGTCCGAGTGACGCAGGAGGGATTCTCGAGGCAGTCTTGCCTCGTAGTCCGCCAGGACTTGGACGGCCTTGTCGAGGTCGCCGCGGCCCATATAGGCTCGAGCGACGGTGAGCCATCTCATCGAGTCGGGGGCGTAGTAGCGTGACATCAAGGATGAGGCTTCGTCGATGGAGCCGCTTTCAAGGAGACCAAGGACGATTTCGTCTATCACGTTTTCTTTTCTTCGTGCTTCGGCGCCCAGCCCCAAGGCTTCCTCCAGGCGGTTTTGTCGAGCCAGGGCCTTGGCCACGATGCCGAAATAGTAGTCGTCTTCCCGCTGGGAATCCCCCAGCATGACGAGGGCGCGCTTGACGTCGCTTTTGGCCGCCGCCTCGAGTTCGTTCTCGGCGACGGGCTTGAGCCGGAAAGGAGAGCGTAGGATGTAGCGGGCGGAGGGCTTGCGGATGACTATGGTCACGATTTCGGCGAGATCATAGGAAGCCGGGAAGCGCTTTGAATCGAGCTCGAGCCAACCCCCATTGGGGCTATGTCCCTCGACCCAAGAAAGATCCGAGAAGGATTGGTAGAGGGAAAAGTCGTTGTTCCCGTTCCTGACGATGACGAAGGTTCCCGGCTTCGGAGAATCAAAATAATGCAGGGCCGAGGGAAGATAGCGGTAGCGGCCTATAGGCTTGCCCAGGTAGACCGGGACTTTTTCCGTCTTGAATCCGCCCCAGACGCTTCTCTCGACCCAGGCCGCGGGCACGTCCACAGGCTTTCTCTTGAGCGCCAGGGAAACGGCGACTCCTTGGCCGAAGTCTTGCGCCTTGATCTGCTCGAGCGAGCCGGCGTGGCCGAGGCGGGCCGAAATGGGAAAGAGGGCTACCATGAAGAAAATCTCGCGCAACATGAAGGGCTCCTTTAATCGCGAATTTCGACTACTACTATTATACGGAGGACGGGCCAGGATGTCTCCGGCCTTAAGGCCTATGTCGGATAGGCCCTGGGCCCAGTTCTAGACGCGGTCCGTCCTCGGGCTGTAATCTGCTAGAATCGCCGAGTGAACCCAGCGGCGCTCAAGGCCGGGCTTAAGAGCCGGTTCCCTCTATATTTTTCCCTCCTCTTCACCGTCCTCTTCTTCCTCCTGTACTGGCCGGGCATGCTGGGGCTTCCTTATCCAGGCGCTTTTCGGCGCCTTGAAGACTTGTGGCAGGACCGGCTGTTCAAGATGCGCCGCTCGGAGCTCAGAGGCGGGGACCCCCGCCTCCTAATCGCGGCCCTGGACGCCGAGACCGGGAAGAAATACGGCTTCCCCCTTCCGCGCCGGATCCACGCCCGTCTCCTGGACCGCCTGAAATCGTACGGCGCTAGAACCGTGGTCTTCGATGTGATGTTCCTGGAGCCGCGGGAGGACGACTCGGAGCTGATCGCGGCGACCAAGCGGTTCGGTCGGGTCATCCACCTGTACCACACCGAGACCGAGGAGACTACGGCCGGGGAGGTGGTGAAGCTTAACCTCCCCATCCGCGGCCTGGCCCAGGCTTCCCAGTATTTGGCCTACCCGGACGTGAACGAAGTCCTAGACGAGGACGGCCATTTGCGGCGGGCGAAGCTCTTCGACCGGCGCTATTTCAATCCGCAATTCCCCGGCCGCTCGGCGGCGAGCCTGGACGCGGCGGGTCTGGCGAGCTTCTTGGACAAGCCCCTGGAGAAGCTGGAAGGCGAGTTCGCCTCTCCGTGGCCGCGGCTTCTCCTGCTCAATTTCCGCGCCCCGCGCCAATGGCTGGCCCATCCCCTTCGGGATGGCAAGCTCGCGGGGGAGGTGGCCAATCTCCCCGAGATCTCCTCCCCTTACGCCAGGATTTCCGCCATGGATATCTTGAGCGGGGAGCTCTCCTCCGAGCAAAAAGCGGGCCTGAAGGGCGCGCTCGTGATCGTGGGCTCCACCTCTATCGGCTATTTCGACCATTATCCGACGCCCTTCCTCCCCCAGGCTCCGGGGGCCGAGTACCATGCCAACGTGATAGACAATATCCTCAACGGCGACTTCTTAAGGCCCGTCCCGAGGGCTTACACTCTTCTCATCCTTTTGGTGATGATTTGGGCCCCTTATTTTCTCCTAAGAACGCCGCCCCCGGCCAGCGCGGCCGCGGCGGCCGCGCTGGCTTCTGCTTGGTTTGCGCTGGCTTACTGGGGCTTCGGGCGTGGCCTGCGCGTGGATTTCGTGGCCCCGCTCACCGCGCTGGTTTCCTGCTTCCTGGCCCAGACCGTCCATCGAGTGCGCCGGGAGGGCCAGGAGAAGAAATTCATCAAGAACCTCTTCGGCCAGTTCGTGGCTCCCCAGGTGGTGGACGATCTGGCCCGCAATCCGAGGAAGGTGCGTCTCGGTGGAGAGAAGCGGGACATGAGCATTTTCTTCCTGGATATAGCCCATTTCACGGACCTTTCCGAAAAAATGCCGCCGGAAGACCTGATCCTGTTCCTCAACCGCTATCTTTCCGCCTTGAGCCAGGTGGTGCACGATCACCAGGGCGTGGTGGACAAATACATCGGTGATTGCATCATGGCCTTCTGGAACGCCCCCCTGTCTTTGGAGGACCATCGGGCCAAGGCCTGCCTGGCGGCCGTGGAATGCCAGGAGGTGCTCCAGAAGCTCAACCAGGGCCTGGACTCATCTTTCCCCTTGACCCCGGCCATTCGCATCGGCTTAAATTCTGGGATGGTCACGGTGGGGCTGACCGGGAGCCAGAAGAAACTGCAGTACACGGTCATTGGAGACGAGGTGAACCTCGCCTCGCGCTTGGAGGGGGCCAACAAATTCTTCGGCTCGCGGATCATGGCGAGCCAGAACATGTACGAGGGCGCGCGGCAGGCC
This sequence comes from Elusimicrobiota bacterium, assembly GCA_016218575.1. Lineage (NCBI taxonomy): Bacteria > Pseudomonadati > Elusimicrobiota > Elusimicrobiota bacterium. Next base: position 59,293 of record JACRDN010000020.1, on the reverse strand, counting down.
GTCGAGGCCCGCCCGCTCGGCCGCATCCAGGTGGTGGGTAAGGAGTCCGCGGTCCAGGTCTACGAGCTCTTGGCGAGGAAAGGAAGTCTTTCCGCCGAATGGGAGAAGGCCTTGCCTGCGTATGAGGAAGGGATGTCTCGCTTCCAGGCTCGCGACTACGTCCAGGCCGAGGCGGCCTTCGCGCGAGCCCTGGAGGTTTTTCCGGATGATGGACCGAGCCTATTTTACCTTGAAAAATCGCGGCAATTCCGGCAAGAACCCCCGCCCGCCGGCTGGAACGGGGTTTTCCAACTGACCGGCAAATGACGATTTTCTGGCGGCTCCTCTTCGGCCACCTCCTGGCCGATTTCACCTTCCAGACCGACCTCATCAACCGTTGGAAGCGCTCAAGCCTTTGGGGAATGCTCATCCATTGCGCCACGCATCCGCTGTGCTACGCGGCTTTGGCCTATCCTTACCTTAATGAGGTCTGGGTGGACCTCCCCTTCCTCTCGCTCAGGGGCTGGGCCTGCATCCTGATCGTCTTCGCGGCCCATTTTCTGGAGGATCAGTGGCGGGTGTTCACCATATTCAAGTACAACACCCCCGACAATACGCTTTATTTTCTTTGGGATCAAATAATCCACTACGCCGTGATTTTCGCGGTGATCCCCATGGGCTTGAAGAGTGCCGGATTCGCCTTGATCCCCGAGAAATGGCCGATTTTGGGCTGCCTTTTCGTCCTGACCACTCACGCGGCGACGGTCCTGGTCTATTTCATCGAGAAGGACATCCAATTCCGGGCTTTTCCCGGCCTGCAGGAGAAATGCGCGACCATGCTCGAGCGCCTGGTTCTGAGCCTGTGTTTCCTTGTTCCGAGCCAAGCCTTCCTCCTCTTGGCTTTGGGGTGGATCGCCTTCATGCACTTCGTGAGGGCCAAGCGCCTGCTCGATCTTTCCTGGGTCAGCTTCTACCTGGGGGGCTCCATCGCGGCGCTCTGCGGGCTGGCGGGCCGTATGATATACTATCACTGAAATGAGCGAGGTTTTGATCCTCTCGGCCTGCCGCACCCCCATAGGCTCCCTTAACGGGATTTTGGCCAGCTACACAGCACCCCAACTTGGGGCCAAGGCCGCGGCCGCGGCGCTCTCCCAGGCCCAAATCAAGCCCGAGGATTTGGGCGAGGCGGTGCTGGGTAACGTGATCTCGGCGGGCATCGGCCAGGCCCCGGCCAGGCAAGCCGCGATCTTCGCGGGCATCCCCGCCTCGGTGGGTGCGACCACCGTCAACAAGGTCTGCGGCTCGGGCCTCAAGGCCGTGATGATGGTAAGCCAGTCCATCCGCCTCGGGGAGGAGGACTACGGCTTGGCCGGCGGCATGGAGTCCATGAGCAAGGCTCCCTTTCTCCTGGACAAGGCCCGCTCGGGCTACCGCTACGGCAACTCGGTCCTAGTCGACTCGATTTTGAGGGATGGGCTCATGGACCCCTACTCGGGAGTCCACATGGGCGATTGCGGGGAGATGTGCGCGGCGAAATACGGGATCACCCGCGTCCAGCAGGACGAGTACGCGGCGCGCAGCTATCAAAAAGCCCTCGAGGCCCAGAAAAACGGCGATTTCGCCGCGGAAATTTGCCCGGTGGACGGGATCGCCGCGGACGAGGAGCCCGGGCGGGCCAGGCTCGACAAAATGGCCAAGCTCAAGCCCGCCTTCAAGCCCGATGGAACTATTACGGCCGCCAACGCCTCCAAGCTCAACGACGGGGCCGCGGCCTTGGTCCTTTCGAGCGCAAAGGGGGCGGCCGGCAAGAAGGCTTTGGCCCGCGTCGCGGGCTGGGCGACTCACAGCCAGGAGCCGCAGTGGTTCACCACGGCTCCCGCGGGGGCCGTGGACAAGCTTCTCCAAAAACTCGGCTGGAGCAAGGAGTCGGTGGACCTTTTCGAGGTCAACGAGGCGTTCAGCGTCGTGGCTTTGGCCGTGGCCAAGCTCGCCGGCCTTTCCTTGGAGAAGATCAACGTCAACGGCGGGGCCGTGGCCCTCGGCCACCCCTTGGGCGCCAGCGGCGCCCGCATCGTCGTCACCTTGGCCCATGCTTTGGTACGGCGAGGCCTCAAGCGCGGGGTGGCGGGAATTTGTCTCGGGGGCGGGGAAGCCGTTGCGGTCGCCATCGAAAAAGTCTAGGCCGTTCGTCCTGGGCTCCAAAACTTCCCTATCGGACCTTGTCTCTGTCTGTTTTTCCGGCCGCCCGGTCGCCCTAAGCCCCGAGATCCGCAAGAGGCTCCAAAACGGCCGGCAGGCGCTCCTCAAGGCCGCGGCCGGCGGCAAGGCCGTTTACGGCGTGAACACGGGCTTCGGGGAACTCGCTTCCCGCCGCATTCCCGAGACCCAGCTCAAAATCCTCCAGCGCAACCTGGTTTTGAGCCATGCCTGCGGGGTGGGAGAGCCCCTGAGCCCCAAGGAGGCCCGGGCTATCCTCTTTCTGCGCGCCAACGAGCTTGCGCGCGGACGCTCGGGGGTGCGCCCCGCGGTCGTGGAGCTCATGGCCGGGCTTTTGAACGCGGGGGTGGCCCCCCTGATTCCCAGCCGCGGCTCGGTGGGCGCCAGCGGAGATTTGGCGCCGCAAGCCCACATGGCCCTCCTCCTCTTAGGGCGGGGCGAGGCTCTTAGCCAGGGCAAGCGAATCCCCGCGGCCACGGCCCTCAAGCTCGCCCATGCCGCGCCACTCGACCTCGGGGCCAAGGAGGGGCTGGCCCTTCTCAACGGAACCCAGGCCATGCAGGCGGTGGGGGGCCTGGCCCTCCACCAGGCTTTCCGCGTGTTCCGGGCCGTTCAGCTGGCGGGGGCCATGAGTCTCGAGGCCATGACCGGGACTCCCGCTCCTTTCAACGAGGGGCTTCAGCGGTTGAAGCCGCATCCCGGGCAGATCGAGGCCGCCCGAGAGCTGCGCACGCTCCTGGAGGAAAGCGCCATTCGGGAATCCCACCGGGAGAACGACCCCAGGGTCCAGGACCCCTACAGCCTGCGCTGCATGCCCCAGGTCCATGGGGCGGCCCTCGACCTCTTGAATCAAGCTCTGCGAACCCTGGAAATCGAGCTCCAGAGCGTGACCGACAATCCCCTGCTGGTGGATGGCCGGGCCGTTTCCGGGGGCAATTTCCACGGCCAGGCCCTGAGTTTCGCCTTCGACATGGCGGGAATAGCTTTGACAACCTTGGGAAATATTTCAGAAAGAAGAATCTTTCAGTTAATTTCGGGGCAAGCCCCGAAATTAACTCCATTTTTGGCCCGAAATCCCGGCCTTGAGTCGGGCTGGATGATCGCCCAGGTCGCGGCCGCGGCCTTGGCCTCGGAGAACAAGGTCTTGGCCCATCCCGCCTCCGTGGACTCCATCCCGACCTCGGCCAACAAGGAGGATTTCGTGAGCATGGGCATGGGGGCCGCGCTCAAGCTCAAGCGCATCGCCTGGAACGCGGCCCAGATCGCGGGCATCGAGATGCTCTGCGCGGCCCAGGGGGTCGAGGCCCACGCCCCGCTTGTGCCTGGGCGCGGGGTGGCCCGGGGCTTGGAGCTCCTGCGCCGGGAGATCAAGCCCAACCGCGGCGACGAGGTCCTTTCGGGCAAGATGGAGCGGGCGCGCGAGCTCGTCCTGGCCGGAGGCTTCGATCCATGAGGGCCGTCAGGGCGCCGCGGGGGAGCCGCATCTCCTGCCGGGGCTGGCAGCAGGAGGGGGCCCTGCGCATGCTCATGAACAACCTTGACCCCGAGGTGGCCGAGAGGCCCCGGGACCTGGTGGTTTACGGCGGGCGCGGCAAGGCCGCCCGGGACTGGAAGTCATTCAAGGCTATCGTTAGGTCCTTAAAAGCCTTGAAGGATGATGAAACTTTGCTCGTCCAATCCGGCAAGCCCGTCGGGGTTTTCCGCACTTTCGAGCACGCCCCGCGCGTGCTCATCGCCAACTCGAACCTCGTCGGGCGCTGGGCCACCTGGGAGCATTTCAACGAGCTCGAGAAAAAGGGGCTCATGATGTACGGGCAGATGACGGCGGGCTCCTGGATATACATCGGCACCCAGGGCATCGTCCAGGGAACCTATGAGACCTTCGCCGCGGCCGCGCGCAAGCATTTCAACGGCTCTTTAAGCGGCCGGCTGGTCGTCACCTCGGGCCTCGGGGGCATGGGCGGGGCCCAGCCCCTGGCCGCGACCATGAACGGGGCTGCCTTTCTGGCCGTGGAGGTGGACCCCGCCCGCATCGAGATGCGCTTGAAGACCCGCTACCTCGACGCCATGGAGACCAGTCTGGACGCGGCCCTGTGCCGCGTCCAGGAGGCTCGAGAGAAAGGCGAAGCCCTTTCCGTCGGGCTTTTGGGCAATGCCGCCGACATTATTCCCGAGCTCGCCCGTCGAAAAGTTCCGGTGGATTTGCTCACCGACCAGACCTCGGCCCATGACCCCTTGGTGGGCTATATCCCGAAGGGACTGTCGCTCGGTCAAGCTGCGGGACTGCGCGCCGCCAATCCCCAAGAGTACCTCTCCCGGGCCCGGCAATCCATCGCCAAGCATGTCCAGGGCATGCTCGAGCTCAAGCGCCAAGGGGCTATCGCTTTCGACTACGGCAACAATATCCGGGCCATGGCCTACCAGGCCGGGGTTAAGCGCGCTTTCGACATCCCGGGATTCGTCCCAGAGTTCATCCGGCCGCTTTTCTGCGAGGGCAAAGGCCCTTTCCGCTGGGCCGCCCTCTCCGGAGACCCGCGCGACATCGCGGTCACCGACCAGGAGGTCTTGAAGCTATTCCCCAAGGACGAGGCCTTGGCGCGCTGGATTCGCCTGGCCCGTGAGAAAATCGCCTTCCAGGGCCTGCCCGCGCGGATCTGCTGGCTGGGCCTGGGAGCCCGGGCCGAGATGGGGCTTCGCATCAATTATTTGGTCAGGAAGGGAAAGCTCGCCGCCCCGGTCGTGATCGGCCGGGACCATTTGGACGCCGGTTCGGTGGCCAGCCCCCACCGCGAGACCGAGGGCATGAAGGACGGCTCGGACGCGGTCGCGGATTGGCCCATCTTGAACGCCCTCCTCAACACCGCCTCGGGAGCCTCCTGGGTGAGCTTCCACCATGGAGGAGGGGTGGGGATCGGCTATTCGCTCCACGCGGGCCAGGTTTGCGTGGCCGACGGGACCAAGGGCATGGATGCGCGCCTGGAGAGGGTTCTCACCAATGACCCCGCCCTCGGGGTGGTCCGCCATGCCGATGCTGGTTATCCTGAAGCCGTTAAAACCGCAAAGGGGAAAAAGCTCAAATGGGGACTTTGAGACTCTAAAGGAGGGATATATGCCATCTGAATTTTCTTTCGATGTCGTGAGCGAAGTGGACCTGAACCTGGTCCAGGAGTGCGTCAACGTGGCCATGAAGGAGATAGCCAACCGCTTCGACTTCAAGGGCTCGGCGGTCTCCATAGAGCTCAATCAAAAGGAAAAAAAGCTCGTGGTTCGCGCCGAGGATGAGTTCAAGATCGAAGCGGTGCTGGACATCCTCAACACCCGCATGGCCAAGAGAGGCCTTCCCTTGAAGAATTTCCAGAAGGGCAAACTCGAGCAGGCCCTGGGCCAGACCGCGCGGATGGAGGTGGCGATCCAGGCGGGCATCCCCTCGGAGAAGGCCAAGGAGATCGCGGCGGCCATCAAGGCCGAAAAGCTCAAGGTTGTCGCCTCCATCCAGGGCGAGCAGGTGCGGGTAGCGGGCAAGTCCAAGGACGAACTTCAGTCCGCCATGGCCTTGATCCGGGGCAAGAGCTTCGGTATAGATTTGCAGTTCAAGAATTTTCGCTGATTCAGCATTAACCTAAAATAGTCGATTGGGTGCCTCTCAGCGTCTGAAGGGTCGGGATAATTCCATCCCCTCTTTTTCGCTTATTTTCTCGGTCTCGATAAACACGCTATTCAACTTACGGGCGCATACCTGCTGTGGCCGGCCACGGTAGGTATGCATCTGCTCTCTGTTTTAGCTCCTGGGGCCCAGGCCTATTGATCTTTTTGTCCCGGAACCTGTCCCGAACTGAATAGTTCAGGTTAATCAGAGCGTCTTCTAATGCGGAAATTTACCGTCATTCGTCCAAATCTGCCCATCGAAGTGGAAAGGATTTTATAGCCTGCATTTTTTAGATGTCTGCGCAGGACAGCATTGGTGGTGTCTTTCATGAATTCCGTTATGTCTTCGCGAGCGCTGGTAAGACTGAGCACTTTTGTACTTCCCTTGCATTCACCATTGTCGAGCATTTCCCATTCTCTTGCGGGCAAGACATACTTTATGACCGTGTAATATCGGGTTTCTATGGCGATATGTCCTGACGGTTTGTAGTCTTTGCGATTGACCGCATAAATGATACGCCCCGATTCTTCCAGATTTCTAATAGGCTGGTATAGGTTGTCGCGGTCTTCCTCCCATTTTATTGTTTCCCTTGTTTCCTCAGAGCGAAATGGCTCGCTGGTGCAATTTCTTGTTTTTTTCATCCGCACTGACGCAGTGGCAAGATTTGCCGACAATTCTATTTCGTGGGACCGCTTCATGTCCTCGAAGGTATGTTCGGCACGAAGAATGTACGGGATCAGCACAGCCGCCGCCGCAATGAGGACTACTTGCTTTATTTTCATGGTATAGTTTTTGGGATTGTCATCGTTGCGACAAGGGTCCTTTGGCCCAGCTTGCTTCGGCCCGTTGGGCCTAGTAAAATACTCGAATGTCTGCGTTAATTCTTAACATTTCACAACTCTTGACCATGGCCGGCCCGGGTCCGCGCAAGGGCGCCCAGATGGGCTCCTTGGGCCTGGTCCGAGACGGGGCGGTCCTGGTCGAGAACGGGGAAATCCTGGCCGCAGGCCCGCGCGGCGAGGTGCTACGCCATGAAAAGGCCGGATCGGCGCGGATCATAGACGCGGGCAAGCGCGTGGTCCTGCCTGGGTTCGTGGACAGCCATTCCCACCCGGTCTTCGCCTTCCCGCGCTTGGATGATTTTGAGTCGCGGATCAAGGGCAGTACTTACGCCCAGATCGCGGAAAATGAAGGAGGTATTCTTTCCACCGTGCGCGGCGTCAGAACCGCGAGCCAAGGCGAGCTGTCCCAAGGGCTGCGAGAGCGCGCCCGCAAGTTCATCGAGTCCGGGACGACCACCTTGGAGGCCAAGTCCGGCTACGGCCTCGAGCTCGAGGCGGAGATGAAGATGCTGAGGGCCATCAAGACCGTGGCGGAGCAAGGCCCCTTGGAGATAATCCCCACCTTGATCGGGGCCCACGCCTTTCCGCCGGAGCTGGACGGCCGCCGGGGCGAGTACGTCCGCCAAGTGTGCGAGGAGATGATCCCGGCCGCGGCCAAGGAGAAATTGGCGGTTTTCGTGGACGTATTTTGCGAGAGAGGCTACTTCACTATTGAGGAATCGAAAAGAATACTTCAGTCGGCCCGGCAGGCCGGGCTCCAAACTAAAATCCACGCGGAGCAGCTCTCCCATGCCGGGAGCGCGGCCCTGGCTGTGGAATGCGGCGCCGCATCCGCCGATCATTTGGATTGCGCGGGCCCTGCTGACGCAAAAGTCTTGGCCCACAGCCAGACCGTGGCCTGCCTGGTGCCGGGCTCCAATTATTTCCTAGACAAGCCTTACCCGCCAGCCCGCGAGCTTATCGATGCGGGCGCAGCCGTGGCCTTGGCCACGGACTTCAACCCGGGGACATGTCCCTGCTGGGACATGAGGCAAATCCTCTCGATCGCGACCACCCAGATGAAAATGGCCCCGGCCGAGGCTATCACGGCGGCCACGATCAACGGAGCCTGGGCCTTGGGCCTGGGACGAACGCATGGCTCGCTCGAGCCGGGGAAAAAGGCCGATATTCTTTGCTATGAGGCTCAGGACTACAGAGAAATCCCATACTATTTTGGAAACTCGGGCACTGCGTGGGTGATGAAATCCGGCGCCGTGGTTTACTCCAGTGAGGACTTGAAGCTGTGAGGAAGTTAAGCAAGTTAAGAATATAAATGACTGGCACCAAAGTCAAAGTTCTCAAAGTTCTTCTTTTTGACATAGATGGGACGTTGGTGAGGGCGGGCGGGGCGGGGCGCAAGGCCTTGAACCGCGCGGTCTATCTTCTTTACGGAAAGAAAAACATCTGCGCGGAGTTCAGCTTGGCCGGAAGAACCGACCTTTGGAATTTCCGCGCGGCCTTTGAGAAGTCGCGAGGCCGGAGTCCGAGTCGGGCGGAGCTGGAGGAGCTTCACCAAGAGTACCTGCGCCTTTTGCCGCGCTACATCAAGGCCGCGCTCCGGAAGAAGTCCTACGTGCACCCGCGGGGCATTAAGGTTCTCCTCAAGAGGCTCAGCCGCGAGAAGGGGGTGCTTCTGGGTCTTGGGACCGGCAACATGGAACGGGGTGCCCGCATCAAGCTCGAGCCCTCGGGATTCAACGCCTATTTCCTGTTCGGGGGCTACGGCTCGGACTCCTTCCACAGGCCCGGCTTGCTCAAGAGGGCCGTGCGCCGGGCCGAGAAGCTGGCCGGAGCCGTGATCGATGACTCCGACGTCTACGTGATCGGAGACACCCCCTTGGACGTGGAGGCCGGGCGCAAGGCGGGATTCAAGACCGTGGCGGTGGGAACGGGATTCGCCTCTTGGCAGTCTTTGGTCGAATCCAAGCCCGACTATTTGGCCCGGGATTTCACCCCGGCGAGGCTCTGGCTCCAATGGTTCGGCATAAAGGAATGAACAAGGACGAACTTGACGCCATCGTCGGCAGGGCAGCGGCGGCCTTCGCCAAGACCGCGGCCTGGCCTTCCCATGCCCGGGCCAAGGCCCTGCTATCGGTTTCCGCGGCGATCGAGCGCGAGGCCGAGACTTTCGCCCGTCTCATCGCCGAGGAGGTGCAGAAGCCCTTGAAGGAGGCCCGGCGCGAGGTGGGCCGGGCGGTATTCACCTTCCGCTGGGCGAGCGAGGAGGCCAAGCGTTTTAGGGGAGAGGTCCTGCCTTTGGACCTCGACCCCAACGCGGAGGGCCGGTTGGCTCTTGTCAGGCGGTTCCCAAGGGGACCCGCCTTGTTCATCACGCCCTTTAATTTCCCGCTCAACCTCGTCGCCCACAAGGTGGCCCCGGCCATGGCCGTGGGCATTCCTTTTGTCTTGAAGCCCGCGCCGCAGGCCCCGCGCACGGCCATAAAGCTCGCCGAGGTCGTGAGAGCCGCGGGCTGGCCCGAGGAGGCCATGGCCGTGGCTGTGGTCTCCAACGAGGAGGCCGAGGCCTTGGTCCGGGACGAGCGCTTTAAAATCCTCTCATTTACCGGCAGCGCCAAGGTCGGCTGGCATATCAAGTCCCTGGCCGGCAAAAAGCACGTGCTCTTGGAGCTGGGCGGCAACGCCGGGGTTCTGGTGGCCGCGGACGCGGACGTGCCCTGGGCCGCGGCGCGCTCGGCCTGGGGGGCTTATTATTACTCCGGGCAGGTGTGCATCTCGGTCCAGCGCATTTACGTCGAGGCGCCGGTCTACGGGGAGTTCAAGGATTTGCTCCTTAAAAACATCGCGGAGCTTAGAATCGGCGCACCCCTGGACGAAAACACCGACATAGCGCCTCTCATCTCGCAAGAGGCCGCCGAGCGCGTGGAGGCTTGGATCGAAGAAGCCGTAAAGGGAGGAGGCCGGGTTCTTCGCGGAGGCAAGCGCCAGGGGAGCCTGCTTCCACCCACCTTGATCGAGAATGCCCCCGAGACCTGCCGATTGTCCCGCGAGGAGGCCTTCGGCCCGGTGGCCATCCTGCGCAAGGTCGCGTCCCGGCACGAGGGGCTTGAGAAAATCGCCCAAGGCCCCTACGGCTTGCAAGCGGGGATTTTCACCAATGATTTGCGTGGAGTCTTCGAGGCCTGGGAAAATATCCCGGTCGGCGGGCTCATTGTTAATGACATCCCTTCCTTCAGGTCGGATGCCATGCCTTACGGGGGCACCAAGGACTCGGGAACGGGCCGGGAAGGGGCGCGCTACGCCATGGAGGAGTTCACGGAGCTGCGTACCTTGGTGATAAAACCGTAGGCCTGCCCTTGGGCCGCAGGGCCCAGGAAGATCCTCATCTGACCGCCGTACATTTCCCTACTATAGCCGTTCCATCCACCACGGCCCGGCCGATGTTATCATCCTCGACGTGAAGCGGGCTTCCCGGCAGCCAATACTCGTTGACGTTCTTCGAGCCGGAAATGGCCGCTTTCTTAAATTCCACGTCCAGCATGCCGCCGCGCGGGGGGTGGGCGCCGATGCGGTAGCCGATTTGAATTTGGTTGTGCTGGAGAGGGATGTTTTTGAGAATCTTTCCGTCAGTCCTCTTCTCCACTGAAGATGTATAAAATCCCCCCGTCTCTTCCTGAGGCGCATACATCCGCACGCCCACGGGAGAATAGACGCTCACCAGGGCGACATCGTTTATGGCGGCGTGAAAGGGGGAGCTTCTCTTGGCTGTTTGGTCCTTGATCTTGTCGGAAAACAGCCAGAGAGCGCGATAGGCGGAGAAGATGAAATCCCTTTCAAAACCTTCGATGGCTCTTGTCCCTAAAATGGGCGAGATCGCGCTTTCCAACAAGCGCTCTCTCTTATCCTGGTCCAAGAAATAGGCTTTTCCTTTCTCATATGCCGCCGTGAACTCGAGGGTATTAAAGAAGCCGTCGGCTTGCCGCAAAACATCGGCTTGGGGCGATTTGTCGATGGCCGCCCCGCCCAAGCTTTGGATTTTTTCCGGCGACAAGCCGTGCAGAAAGCCGTCGATACTCTCGCCCGCGGGGAGGAGCTTGGTCAAGCTTTCTTCTTTGGCTACGAGGCAGGAATACCCCCACTCCTGGGCCGAGGCCGCGGCTGGCGGGAGAAAGGCAAAACTTAAGATAAGAGCGAATGTTCGCATATGTCCTCCAGAAATGTTTCATTTGAAAATAAAAAATTTACGAACCGGGCTCATGGGCCTTTAGGAGAAAAAATCGAGGTCTTTGGGCCTAGGCCCAAGTGGAACTATGGCGGGCAAGAATGGCAAAATACACTTGAGGAGCTTAAATATGAGCGCTTTAGTCGAATGCGTGCCGAATTTCTCGGAGGGCCGGGATGCGGCCAAGGTCGCCCAGGTGGTGGATGCCGCCCGGGCCGTCTCCGGGGTCAGCATCTTGGACGTGGAGACCGACCCGGACCACAACCGCTGCGTGCTGTCCTTCGTGGCCTCCCCCGAGGTCGCCTTGGAGGCGTGCTTCGCGGTCGCCAAGAAGGCGGTCGAGCTCATTGATTTAAACAAGCACAAAGGCGAGCACCCCCGCATGGGGGCGGTGGACGTGATTCCCTTCATTCCGGTTTCCGGGGTCTCCATGGAGGACTGCGCGGCCTTGGCGGCGCGCCTTGCCGAGCGCATAGGCCGGGAGCTTGGGCTCCCGGCCTACCTCTACGACCAGGCGGCACGCATTCCGGAGCGCAAGGATTTGGCCAACGTGCGCAAGGGGCAGTTCGAGGGCTTGAGGGATCTCATCGGCAAGGATCTTTCCCGGACCCCGGACTTCGGCCCCAACCGCATCCATCCCATGGCCGGGGCCGTGGCCGTGGGCGCTAGGCGGCAAATCATCAACTTCAACCTGAACCTCTCCACCTCGGACATGGCCGCGGGCAAGGACATAGCCAAGCGGGTCCGGGCCTCGGGAGGGGGGTTGCCCTGCGTCAGGGCCAAGGAGATAGAGCTTTCCGCGCGCAAACAGGTCCAGATCTCTACCGTGCTCACTGACTACAAGACCACGCCCATGGCCAAGGTCCTCTCCGAGGTTTCGCGGCTCTCCGCGGAGCACGGGGCCAAGATACTGACCGCCGAGATCGTGGGGCTTCTCCCGCAGGAGGCCTTGATCGGCTTCGCCGTGGATTCATTGAGCCTCGAGAATTTCAATCCCGAGGTCCAGATCCTGGAAAGAAGGCTCGCGGCCGTCGCAGCTCCTAGCGCTTCTTCAAGCTGGCAGGAGGCCGCCGAGCTCGTGGCCCAGGCCCTCTCCAACACCGACGCCACCCCAGGCGGGGGCTCGGCCGCGGGCATCTCCGGGGCCATGGGCTGCGGCCTCGGGATGATGGCGATCGGGATTAGTCTGAAGTCCAAGAAGCTCAGGCCGGAATTTCGGCCTGAGCTGGAGAGATCCTCTCAATCCTTGAATGTCTTCAAGGATGATTTCCACCGCCTTACCACCGAGGACGCGGCCGCCTTCGACCAGTTCATGGCTGCGGTCGGCCTTCCCAAAGACAGCTCGGAGAGGGTCATCAAGATGCAGGCGGCCCTCCTCCACGCCGCCGAGGTGCCTCTAGCGACCACGGAGAAGGCCCATCAGGCCTTCTCCGTGGTGGAGAAGGCTCTTCCTTTGACCGGCGCGGCGGTGGCTTCCGACATGAATTGCGCTTTGCACCTCTTGAAGGCCGCGGTACTTTGCGCTGCCGAGAATGTCCGCATCAACCTCTCCGGCCTCAAGGACAGGAACGCGGCCCGGGAGCTGGCTTCCCGGCTCGACGCCTGTTTGGAAGTTGTCCACAGGACTTCGCCGCGAAGTTCGGTGGATAAGTCCGAGGCCTAGCTTGCCGCTGGGGGCCCTAAGGCCCAGGCCAGAGTAGGCCCTTTGCCCCTGGTCTCTCGTCTGAAAAGCTGCGACAATTGAGTATGAAAACACTCGCGATTTTAGCCGCTGTCTTGGGGTCTTTCAGCGCGAATCTCTTCGCCCAGAATTTGCGCCGGGCCGGGGGCCGTGTCGCCGCTGTTCTAGACGAGGGGGCCGTCGCTTTTCAGGTCAAGGGCGGGGGGGAGCCCCGCGCTCCCAAGGCCAAGCCTAAAACCAAGCCCCAGCCCAAAGCCGTCAAAATAAAGCGCGCCAAGCCCCCGGTGAGGCAGCCCCGCAAGACGGATCCCGAGGCGGGCGCGTCGCGGAGCGACGATTATGACGAGGAAGAGCCCTTGCCGTCCGATCCGGATGACTCGCAGCGCCCCTCGCGCCGCGATGGGGAGTTCAACGACCCCGAAGGGGGCTCTCCCAATCACCGAGGGCCGCGCTGACAGCGGCCGCCGCAATCCGGAGCGGAAGGCGCTTTCAAAGCCGCGGGCTTGATGGCGCCGAGGGCTTGCGCCGCGTAACAGCAGTCGGATTTCTTCTTAAGTCCAAGCACCACCAACGGCAAGACGTCCTCAGCGGAAGGTCCCAACAAGGTTATCGCCCTATAGGCGTAGAGGCGGGCGCTTTTCTCGTCGCTTTTGAGATGGGAGATGAGGCCTGGCGCGGTTTTTCTTGCGGCCGCAGAAGCGAGAGCCGCTTCCCGGTCGGCCGGCTCCATGCGTTTGAGGGCATTTAAAGCCAACTCTCCCGCTTCGACATCGGAGCTCCCTAGAAGCTCCACCAGAGGGGGAGCGGCCTGGCTTTTCATCTTGACAAGGACATCCTGGGCCGTGACATAGGCCTCGGGGTTCGGATGGGAGCGCAGGGCCTCGATCAGGATGGGAATGGCCGCGTCAGGGCCTAATTTAAGAAAGGCGAGATAGGCCTCGCCAATGGGAATGCCGTTGAATTTTCCCTCCGATGCCATTTTCATGAGCGCGGGTGCCAAGGTATTCTTTTCTTGCGGGTTCGATTCCTCCAGCCGGCGTAGGGCTTCCTGCCGCGTCGTTTCATCACTGGAGATCAGTCCCCATGCGATGGGGCCGTGCCGCCCCATCCAGCAGAGGTTTCCGACGGGGAGCGCGGCGAGAAGCAGGGCCCAATAAATCCCGAGGCGAATTCGGATGTCCGCGGGGGCCGCGTAGCCCAGGAGGCCGGCCTGGATTTTTGGCGCCCAAACCAGGCCCGCGGCCATCCAGGCCAGGGCCAACAGGAACATGGAGGGAGGCAATCCCGCGAATGTCGACAAATCCGAGGCCTTGCTGAAGAGGCGGCGCAAGGTTTCGATGAAGAATTGGGGGAGCGCGAATATCACGATGGGGAAAAACAATGCCAAGAGCCCAACAGCGAAAAGAGTCCAGGAGGCGGCCAAAAACAAGATCAACAGGAGGTTGGCGGCGGCCGGAAGTCCGGCCGCTTTGGCCAGGGGAAGCCGGGAGGAGAGTTCTCTAACCTCGAAAAGCGAGGAGAGGAGTCCCATGAGCACCCCCGATTGCAGGAGGATGGCCCCAACGCCGATGATAGAGTCTTCCAAATGGATGCGGGGAGGTCCGGCTGTTCGGCTTATTAAGCCTCGACCGCGGCCTTGAAGCGCTCGGCTACTCCCTGGTACTGCTTCCAGATGACGGGGCTGAGCCGAGGTCCCAGACTCTCGAAGAACTTCTTCTGGTCCTGAAGCTCGGCCTCCCAGTCCTGGCGCCGCACCTCAAGGAGCTTGTCCATGGCGCCGCCCTCGAGGGTCAAGCCCGTCAAGTCGAGTCCATCGGGGGTTGGGACGCAGCCGATGGGGGTCTTGCGGGTTTTTCCCTGGCCATGGCAGCGCGCCAAGATCCACTCGAGCACCCGCAGGTTGTCGCCGAAGCCCGGCCAAAGGAATTTTCCCTTCTCATCTTTCCTGAACCAGTTGACGTGGAATATCTTGGGGGCCTTGGGGATGCGCCGCCCCATCTCCAGCCAGTGGGTGAAGTAATCGGCCATGTTATAGCCGCAGAAGGGGAGCATGGCCATGGGGTCTCGGCGGACCTCGCCTAGCTTGCCGACCTGGGCCGCCGTTCTCTCGGAGGCCACGCTTGCCCCCATGTAGACGCCGTGGTTCCAGTCGAAGGCCTCGTAGACCAAGGGCGCCACCTTCTCGCGTCGTCCGCCGAAGATGATGGCCGAGATGGGGACTCCCTGGAGGTCCTCCCAATGGGGGGAGATGGCCGGGCACTGGTAGGCCGGGGCTGTGAAGCGGCTGTTGGGATGCGCCCCGGGGACGGGCTTGCCCTGGGCGTCTTTCATCCCCGGCTTCCAAGGGTTTCCCCGCCAGTCCCAGCCCTCCGCGGGGGCAGGGCCCTCGCCGTCCTCCCACCATACCGTGCCGTCCTTGGAAAGGACGACGTTGGTGAAAATCGCGTTCTTTCGCACCGTGGCCAGGGCATTGGGGTTGCTCCGGGAGTTGGTCCCGGGGGCCACGCCGAAGAAGCCGGACTCGGGGTTCATGGCCCATAGCCGGCCGTCGGGGCCCAGGCGCAGCCATGCGATGTCGTCGCCCACGGTCCAGATTTTGTAGCCCTTGTGCTTGAGCCCCTCGGGGGGGATGAGCATGGCGAGGTTGGTCTTGCCGCAGGCGCTCGGGAAGGCCGCAGTCACGTACTCGACGCGGCCCTTCTTGTCCTCGACGCCTAGGATGAGCATGTGCTCGGCCAGCCACCCCTCTTGGCGCGCCAGCCAGCTCGCGATGCGCAGGGATAGGCACTTCTTGCCCAAAAGGGCGTTGCCCCCGTAGCCCGAGCCTACGCTCCAGATGGCGTTGTCCTCGGGGAAATGCAGGATGAGGCGGTTCTCCACCTCGAGCCCGGCCTTGCCGTGGAGGCATTTGGTGAAGGCCCCATCGGTCCCGAGCTGGTCCAGGACCTTCCGGCCCACTCTGGTCATGATGCGCATGTTGAGGACGACGTAAATGCTGTCGGTGAGCTGCACGCCGATTTTGGAGAAGGGCGAGCCCACCGCGCCCATCGAGAACGGGATCACGTACAAAGTCCGGCCCTTCATGGAGCCGGAAAAAATTTGAGAAGCCCGGCGGTAGCCCTCCTCGGGAGACATCCAATTGTTGGTGGGGCCGGCGTCGTCCTTCTTTTTCGTGCAAATATAAGTCAAATGCTCGGTGCGGGCGACGTCGTTGGGGGCGGTGCGGTGGTAAAAGCAGCCGGGGAGCTTCTCGGAGTTCAGGCGCTGGAGTTCTCCGCTCGCCGCGGCCTCGTCCTCAAGCCTCCTCTTCTCCTCCTCCGAGCCGTCTATCCAGACGATTCGGTCCGGCCGGCAGAGCTTGGCCGCTTCCTCCACCCACTGCTTGAGCTTGGGATGGTTGGTCATGTCCCAATTTTAGCAAAAGGAGGAAATTAGAAGGTAGATGAGCGCCGAGGTGACGGCCGCGCAGGGGATGGTGAGGATCCAGGCCCAGACGATGCGGCCCGCCACTCCCCAACGCACGGCGGAAAGCCTCTGTGTCGAGCCTACCCCTACGATCGCCCCGGTGATGGTGTGGGTGGTGGAAACCGGGATGCCGGCCAAGGAGCAGATGAGGATGGAAAGCCCCGCCCCCGTCTCGGCGCAGAAGCCCCCCACCGGTTTGAGCTTGGTGACCCGGTGCCCCATGGTCTTGACGATTTTCCAGCCTCCCATCAAAGTCCCGAGGCTTATGACGGCGTGGCAGGAGAGGATCACCCACCACGGCACGCGGAACTCGCCGCTCAAGAGGCCGTTGCTGAAAAGGAGGACGGAGATGATTCCCATCGTCTTCTGGGCGTCGTTGGCCCCATGGGACAGGCTGTAGAGGGCCGCCGAGAGAAGCTGCCCGACCCGGAAGATGGAGTCCACCTGCCCGGGAGACTTGCGCCGGAAAATCCAGTACATGGCAATCATGAGGGCAAAGCCGAAAATAAGCCCGATCGCCGGCGAGAGAAATATGAAGGCGAGCGTGATGGCGAGTTTTTTTGGAAGGAGGCATCCCCATCCGGCCTTAGCTACCCCGGCCCCGACCAGGCCACCGATCAAGGCGTGGGAGGAGCTCACGGGAATTCCCAGGACGATGGTGAGCCAGTCCCAGAGGCTGGCTCCGACAAGCGCCCCGATGATGACCGCGTTGTCTATGACGGAGGGCTCCACCAGGCCCTTGCCGATGGTGTTGGCCACGTGCACCCCGAAGCCGAAGGCGGCCACGAAGTTGAAGAACGCGGCCCAGGCCACGGCTTGCCGGGGGGAGAGGACCCTGGTAGAAACCACCGTGGCGATGGAGTTTGCGGCATCGTGCATGCCGTTCAAAAAATCGAAAAAATAGGCCAGTCCTATGATGGACAAAACCAGCGGGAGGTGGGCCATAAGGCTACGCGTGCTTGACCAGAATGGACTCTATGGTGTTGGCAACGTCCTCGCACTTGTCGATGGCCGTTTCCGTCACCTCGTAGATCTCCTTCCACTTTATGACCTCGAGCGGGTCGGGCTTGCCCTGGAAGAGCTTGCCGATGGCCACGGCCAGCGCCCTGTCCCCGGCGTTCTCCAAACGGTTGATCTCGATGCAGTAGTCGAGGACCCTGCGGCTTTTCTCCGGGTTCTTGAGCTCGACGATGGCCTTGCGCACGTTTTCCGCGGAGTGGTAGAGGATGTCGGCCAGCTCCTTCAAGTCGTCCGAGCTTTTTTCGACGCGGTAAAGCTGCATGCGGGAGGCGATGGCTTGAATCAAGTCCACGATGTCGTCGAGCTCGCTGGCCAGGGCATGGATGTCCTCACGGTCAAAGGGGGTGACGAAGGTGCGGTTGAGCTTGTCGTAGATCTCATGGGCCGTGATGTCGGCCTCGTGCTCGATGTCCTCGAGCTGGGCGAAGGCAGGGGACTCCAGCGACCATTTGCCGGCGAGCTCGTGGAAAACCCGCGCCGCCTCCACGTTGCGCCCGGCTTGAGCTTCGAAGAGCTCGAAGAATTTTTCCTCTTTGGGACTCAGGTTGAATGCCATGGTTTCTCCAGGAATTCTATTTTTGAGCGCATATATGTTAACAATTCGCCGTGAGCTTAGGGGTCGCGTCATATTATTATGACGCGACCCCTTAACGAGCCAATCGCTCCCGGATGAGCGCCGCCCTCAAAAAATCGCGCTCGCCGGGTCCGAGTTCCTTGTCGGCCCGCATCTGGAGGTGGGCGGGCTGGGACAGGATCAAGAGCTCGTTGACCGCGGTGATCCCGGCCGGGAGTTTCCAGCCGAGACCTAAACCCAGGCGCAGGGCGGAAAGGTGCTGGCAGGCCTCCTCGAAGGATAGGAGACGCGCCTGGGAGAGAATCCCCAACGAACGGTACACGATGTCCTCTAGTCTGGCGCGGCCGTTCCCCGAGCTCAAGGCCTGCCGGGCTTCGGCCTCCTTCTCCGCGAGCCGGCTTACGGCCTCGTCGAGCGCGGCCAGGATCTCTGCCTCGGTCCGGCCGAGGCAGGTGGCGTTGGCGATCTGGAACAGATCTCCCATGATCTGGGTTCCCTCCCCGTAAAGCCCGCGGGCGATGAGCCCCGCCCGGGAGAGGTTCTCGAGGAGTTGGTTGGTTTGCCCCGACAGGCCCAAGCCCGGGAGATGGACCAGGGCCGAGGCGCGCAGGCCGGTCCCGAGGTTGGTGGGGCAGGCGGTGAGATAGCCCCAATCCTCGCGGAAGGCGAAGGGGAGGCTTTCGCTTAAGGCGTCGTCCAATGCGTTGGCTTGAGCGAAGGCCTCCTTGAGGTTGAGCCCCGGCTGCAGGCAGGCAAGCCGGATATGGTCCTCCTCGTTGACCATGAGGCTTACCGTCTCCCCGGCGCCCACGACCACGCCGCGCTGCCGGGGCAGCGCGGCGTGGTTCGGGCTGATGAGATGCCTCTCCACCAGGAAGCGCAGATCCACGGCGTCGAGGTCGGAGAGCTTCAAGTAAGCGGCCCGCTCGAGGGCTGCCCGGCGGGCCGCGGCGAAGATTTTTTCTAGGGTTTCCTTTAAAGTCGTTTCAGGCGCGTGGGAGGGAAATAGCGTCTTGTCGAGGTTTCTCGCCAGCCGCACCCGGGAGGACAGCACTATGGCGCTTTCCTCGCCTTCTTGGGCCCAGCCGATCCTCAAGTCCAGCATCTTCTGGAGCTGCATCAGTCCCGGCCCCTTGGGCGCTTGCCCCTGTGCTGGTAGGCCCCCGCGTGGATGCGCGGGATGATGTTCTTGAGCAGCGGCGCAAAGCGCTCGTAGCAGTTCGGGCAGCCGAAGCGCCCCCGGCTCTGGAACTCTTTGAAAGTGGTCCGGCAGGTCGGGCAACTCTGGGGTTTGGGCTTGGGAGCGGGCCGGGCCGCCTCCGAGAGGAGGCTTAGGAAGGCGTCGAATGGGTTGAGGCTCGCCTGGAAGTTCCGGGCGCAGTCCGCGCAGAGCGCCGTCTGCGAGACCTGGTTGTTTACGATCTGCTTGATGAAGACGCAGGCCTGCTCTTTGTGGCAGGAATTGCAGATCACTGCAGCTCGATCCCGACCGGGCAGTGATCCGAGCCCAGGACCTCGGGCAGGATGAAGGCTTTCTTGATGCGGGGGTTCAAGTTCTCCGAGATGAAGAAATAGTCTATCCGCCAGCCCACGTTGCGCTCGCGGGCCCGGCTCTGCATGTCCCACCAGGTGTAGTGCCCCGGGCCTTTCTCGAAAACGCGGAAGGTGTCGATAAATCCATGGCTCCCCAAGAGCTTATCGAGCCAGGCGCATTCCTCGGGGAGAAACCCCGAGATCTTGCGGTTCTCCTTGGGGCGGGCGAGATCAATCTCGGTGTGGGCGGTGTTGACGTCGCCGCAGATCACGATTTTATCCTCGCCTTGCTTGCGGTAGCGGTCTATGACTTCCAGGAAGGCCTCGTAGAAGTTGAGCTTGAACTTGAGCCGCTCGGGGCTGGCCTTGCCGTTGGGGAAATAGATGTTGAAGAGGGTGAAGTCGGGGTAGACGAAGGTGAGCACCCGGCCCTCGTTGTCGAAGGCCGCGAGGTCAAAGCCGCGGTCCACGCGCAGGGGCTTGTGTTTGCTGAAGGTGGCGACCCCGCTATAGCCTTTTTTCTCGCCCCAATGCCACTCGGCGACGTAGCCGGCGGGGGCGGCAAGCTCCGGGGGGAGCTGCTCGGGCTGGGCCTTGGTCTCCTGCAGGCAGAGGACGTCGGGATTATCCTTTGTGATCCAATCGAGCAGGCCCTTGCGGTGGGCGGCGCGCACGCCGTTGACGTTCCAGGAAACGAGCTTCACGGCGTCCTAGCGGACCTTGCTTTCCTCGTAGACGGGGGTGCCGACGGAGCGGGCGTATTCCCGGAAGAGAGCCGTGATCTTCTTGGTGACGGGGCCCGCCACGCCGCCGCCGATCACGCGGCCGTCTATCTTGACCGCGGCGATCACCTCGGCCCCCGTGCCGGTGAGAAAGACCTCGTCGGCGCGGTAGAGCTCGAAGGGGGAGAACATCTCCTCGCAGACGGCGATTCCCAGCTTCTCGCGGGAAAGCTCGATCACCACCTGGCGGGTGATGCCATCCAAGATGCCGGCGTGGGAGGGGGGGGTGTAGATGCGGCCGGCCTTGATATGGAAAATGTTGTCTCCCGAGCACTCGGTGACGTAGCCCTCCGAGTTGAGCAGTATCGCCTCCTGGGCCCCGACTCGGGTCGCCTGCTCGCGGGCCAGGATGTTGGTAAGGTAATTGAGGGACTTGACGCTGGGGGTGAGCTGGTCCGGGCCCTTCTGGCGGAAGGTCGAGGTTATGAGCTCCAGGCCCTTCTCGTAGTAGGCCTCGGGGTAAAGCTCGATCTTGTCGGCGATGATGAAGAGGGTCGGGCCGGACTTGCATTTGCGCATGTCGAGGCCCAAGTCTCCGACGCCGCGGGTGACGACCAGGCGAATGTAGGCGTCCTTGAGCTTGTTGAGCCTGACCGTTCCGACCACGGCCTCTTTGATCTCGGCAAGAGGCAGAGGAAGCTTCAGGATGATGGCGTTGGCTGAGTCCTCGAGGCGCTTTAAATGCTCATCGAGCTTGAAGACCCGGCCGTTGTAGGCCCGTATGCCCTCGAATATCCCGTCGCCGTAAAGCACTCCGTGGTCGAAGACGGAAACCTTGGCCTCGTCCTTTTCGTAGTATTCGCCGTTGATGTATATTTTCATGGCTTCTCCGAATGCTCCAAGAGGGTTCCGTCCGCCATGCGTAAAACGACGTCGGCGAACTGCGAGACGGCCTCGTTATGGGACACCAAAAGGACGGCGACCCCGCGCTGTCGGGCTAAATCCCCCAGGTCTTTAAATACCAATTCTCCGCTGTGCTTGTCCAGGTTCCCCGTCGGCTCATCGGCCAGGACCGCGGCGGGTTCGTTGACAAGAGCCCGGCACAGGGCCGCGCGCTGGCGCTCGCCACCCGAAAGCTGGGAGGGCAGGCGGTGGGAGAGCCCTTTCAAGTTGAAGCGGGACAGAAGCTCCTCGGCTTTTTGGCGCGCTTGGCCCAGACCGCTTAGGGCGGTCTGGGCCACGGCGATGCGCGCCGGCATGAGCACGTTCTCCAAAACGGTGAATTCGGGGAGCAGGGAGTCGAACTGGAACATGAAGCCGAGCCGGCGGTTGCGCAGAGCCGCTTTTCCCTCCTCGCTCAAGGCGCCCGCCGGCCGGCCCGCGAAGAATATCTCCCCGGAATCGGGCGTGTCCATGAGGCCCAAGAGATGCAGGAGGGTGGATTTGCCCGAACCGCTGGGGCCGAGCAGAGCCGTGAGCTTGCCCGCCTCGAGAGAGACGTCGAGCCCCCGCAGGACCCGGACCGCGGCCGGACCCCGGCCGTAGCTTTTCGACAGGCCCTTGGCCTGAAGCACGACCTCAGCCATAATGGATGGCCTCTACCGGGTCCACCTTGGCGGCGCGCGCCGCGGGATAAATCGTGGCCAAGAGGCACAACGCTATGCCGACCGCGGCCACGGCCAGGACGTCCCTGCCCTCGACAGAGACCGGAACCTGCGAAAGATAATAAATATCCGCTGGAAGCTCGACGATGGGATAGCGTTTTATGATCCAGCAGAGGATGAGGCCGAGGCCGAGCCCGCTGGACAGCCCCAGCCCGCCGATGAGCAGGCCCTCGGCCGCGAATACCCGCCGGATCTGCCCGGGTGTAGCACCCATGGCCTTCAAGAGGCCGATGTCCCGGGTTTTCTCCACGCTGCGCAGGATCAAGGTCGAGGCGATGTTCAAGGCCGCGACCAGGATGATGAGGGCGAGGATGAGGAACATCACGGCCTTCTCCAGCTTGAGCGCGGCGAAGAGGGTCCGGTTCATCTGCTGGTAGGAGCGCACGAGAAACGACAGGCCGAGTTCCTTCTGCAGTCGTTTGGCCGCGCTCTCGGCCTGGGAGAGATCCTTCACCTTCACCCCGAGGCCGGTGGCCTCGGCCTTGACGCCGAAAAACCCGGCCGCGGCTTCGAGGCTCGTGTAGGCCGTGCTGGCGTCGTACTCGTAATAGCCGGTATGGAGGAGGCCCTCCACCTTGAATTTCTGCATCCTGGGGAGGAGCCCAAGGGGGCCGGCCGCGCTTTGCGGGGAGACCAGCACCACCTCCTCCCCGACCCAGGCTCCCAGATGCCGGGCCAGCTCCTCTCCAAGGACGATCCCCGGGGTCTTGTTCCCCTTAATCCCGGCCCAGGACCCCTCGCGCAGGGATTTGGCCAAGTCGTTGACCTGGAATTCCTTCTCCGGGTCCAGGCCTTTCAAAACCGCGCCCACGGTCCGGTCCTTGCAGGTGAAAATCGCCTGACCCAGGATGAATGGGGCCGTGGCGCTTACCTCGGGATCCTTCTCCACCGCCGCGGCGAGCTTGCGGGAATCCCAAGTCTGGCCGTAGATCGTGATATGGGCCTGGGCCCCGATGATTTTTTTCTGGATGTCGCTCTGAAAGCCGTTCATCACCGAAAGGGTCGTGATGAGAGCCGCCACTCCCGTGGTGACCCCCAGCACCCCGATCGAGGTCGTGAGCGCTGCGAAGAGCCCCTTGCGCTTGGCCCGGAGGTAGCGCCAAGCCACGAAAAGCTCAAACGTCATCAGGCTTCAAGGTGGGAAACAGGATGACTTCACGGATGGAGCTCTGTCCAAGGAAGAGCATGGCGAGCCTGTCAATGCCCACCCCGATCCCGCCCATGGGGGGCATGCCGCATTCCATGGCCTCGACGAAGTCCTGATCCAGGGCCTCCGCCTCCTCGTCGCCCTCCTCCCGGCGCTGGCGGGTCTGCTCGAGGAAGCGCTCTCTCTGGTCCTGGGGATCGTTGAGCTCGCTGTAGGCGTTGGAAAGCTCCTGCTGGAGCCCGAAGCATTCGAAGCGCTCGACCAGACCCCCCCGCGAGCCGGCCTTGAGCTTGGCCAGGGGGGTGATGGCGGTGGGATGGTCGAAGACGAAGGTGAGCTCGTCCAAGTGCTCGAGGATCCTGGCGTCGAAAATCCTCTCGAAAATCTTGGCCCCCGGAGTCTTCTCGTCGGCCGGGACATGGAGTGTGGCGGCTAGGGCCAGCAGGGCCTTGCGGTTGAAGCGCTTGCCCTCGAGTATCGAGCCGATTTTATCGCCGCAGTATTTTTCCCAAGCCTCGGGAAGATAAAGACGCCGGAAAGGGGGGAGGAGGCTCACGGCCTTTTCCCCGTGAACGGCCTTGCTCATCTTCAGAGCTTCGGCGCACTCGCCCATGAGCCGCTCGAAGAGCTTGGCCATGCCCTCGTAGTCCGAGTAGGCCTCGTAGGCCTCGAGCATGGTGAATTCCGGGTTGTGCCTGGTGTCTATGCCCTCGTTGCGGAAGATCCTGCCGATCTCGTAGACCTTGTCGAAGCCCCCGATGATGAGCTTTTTTAGGTAGAGCTCGGTCGCGATGCGCAGGACCATGTCGTTTTGGAGGGCGTTGTGGAAAGTCTTAAAGGGCCGGGCCGAGGCGCCGCCGGCCTGGGAGAGGAGTATGGGCGTTTCCACCTCCAGGAAGCCCAGTCCGTCCAAGGTCTTGCGCACGGTGGAAATCATGAGTGAGCGCTTCAGGAAGCTCTCGCGGATCTCGGGGCTGCCCATGAGGTCGAGGTGGCGGTGGCGGTAGCGCAGCTCCACGTCCTTCAAGCCATGCCATTTTTCGGGCATGGGGCGAAGGGCCTTGGAGAGCAAAGTAAAGCGCGAGACCGCGATCGTGATCTCCCCGGTCCGAGTCTTGAACACCGTCCCCGCCGCGGAGATGAAGTCCCCGGCGTGCAAGTCCTTCTTGATGAGTGAGAAATCCTCTTCCTTCAAGGCGTCCTTCTTGAAATAGAGTTGGCAGCGGCCGGTGCCGTCCTGCAGGTGGGCGAATATGGACTTTCCCATGTCGCGCAGCGACAGGAGACGTCCCGCGCAGGCGACTTCGCGGGCGCTATGCTCGGAGGCTCCTAAGGGAGCCCCGAGCTCGAGGGCCTGGGCGCAGGCGTGGGTCCTCGCGCTTTTCGCCGGGTAAGGGTCCACTCCGCGGGACCGAAGCTCCGCCACCTTGGCCTTCTTGAGGGCTAGAATTTCTTCTAACGAGGTTCCTTCGTCGGCCTGCGCCGGCTTGGGCGCTTCCATCAAGATTTCCTGCCGACCAGGATTCCCGCTATCAATTCCTTGAGCATCTTGGGATCGAAGGGCTTCTGCACGTAAGCCGCCACGTTGGGGGCCATCTCGAAGAGGTCGCGCATCTTCTGCCCCTTGGCGGTCAGGACCAGTATCGGGATATTGCTCGTGGTGGGATGCTCCTGCAGCTTCATGTTCAAAGTGTAGCCGTCCATTATCGGCATCATGATGTCGAGGATGAGAAGGTCGGGGATGCTTGCTTGGGGGTTGGGCGGGTCCATGCCCAGGAGCTGCATGGCCGCGCGGCCGTTGCCGGCCTCGAGGACGCTGTAGCCCTCCTTTTCCAGCATGAAGCGCAAAAGAGTGACGATTTCAGGCTCATCGTCGATGACGAGAATGGTGGACATGCCTGGCGCGGCGGCTATCGCCGGGAGGACTTCAGCATGCTGCTGATGAGCTCGCGCAATTTGTGGGGGTCGAAGGGTTTTTCGATATAGGTGGCGACGTTGGGGGCAAGCTGGAAGAGGTCGCGCATTCCGCCCTTGGCGGTAATCACCACGATGGGGATGGAGCGCGTGCGGGAGTTGGAGGCGAGCCGGGAGCTCAGCGAGTAGCCGTCCAGGATAGGCATCATCACGTCCAAAAGGATCAGATCGGGAGGCTCCCCGCCCGAGGCCGCCTCGGGCTCCAGCCCGAGCTTTTGAAGGGCTTCGGCCCCGTTGTAGGCCTCGCTCACCCGGTGTCCGTCCTTCTCCAGCACGTACTTAAGGAGGGTCACGACGTCCTTCTCGTCGTCGACGATCATGATATGGGCCATATCTTTAGAGGAGCTCGATCCCATTCTAACACTTAGCCGGGATCGAGTCAATCACTTGAGCCGGGCCTCCGATTTTATTAAAATCGTTCAATGGCAATAGAAGAAACCCTCATACTCATCAAGCCGGACGGTCTGGCGCGCAGGCTCACTGGGCTGACCATCGACCGTCTCGACGCCGCGGGCCTCGAGATGGTGGCCGCCAAAATGGTCGGCGTGTCGGAGGATCTCGCCCGGGAGCATTACAAGGCGCTTTCGGACAAGCCGTTTTTCGCCAGCCTCATCAAGTACATCCGCGGGGAGTTCCACGGGCTCAAGGACAACCGAGTCCTGGCCATGGTCTACCGCGGGGAAGGGGCCATTGCCAAGGTGCGCCAGATCGCGGGCGCTACGAACCCCGAGCAGGCCGCTCCCGGCACCATCCGGGGCTCCTTCGGGCGCATCACCACGGCGGGACAATTCGAGAACGTCATCCACGCTTCCTCGGATCCGGCCGACGCCGCCCGAGAGGTCAAGCTCTGGTTTTCCCCCGACGAGATATTGAGGTGAGGCTCCTCTGGGCCGCGCTGGTCATCGGGGGAGCGTGGGGCGCTTCAGCGGTCAAACCCGCCAAGACGTTGCCCGAGCTTCCGGGAGAGCTTGTCGAGCTCAGAACCCAGGATGGCTGGACCCTCAAGGGCCGCTACTTTCCCGCTCAAAAGGAGAGGCTGACTTTCATCCTCCTGCACGGCCGCAAGCAGCGCAAGGAGTTTTGGCAGCGCCTGGCGCTTGAGCTGGCCAAGGCCGGCTACGGCTGCCTCGGCCTCGACCTACGCGGGCACGGAGGGAGCGCCACGGCTCCGGACGGCCAGCCCAAGACCTGGAAGCAGTTCAAGGCCGGCAAGGGCGAGAACGACTACGCCGACATGTCCCTGGACATTCAGGCCGCGGTGGCCCACTTGGGGGGCCTTGGAATATCCGAGGATAAAATCGGGCTCATCGGCTTCGAGGTCGGGGGGTCGGTGGGCGCCAAATACGCGGCCGTGCATCCGAAAGTCCCCATGTTCGCGTGGCTCTCTCCGGGGATGAGCCACCAGGAGGTGGTCACGGTGAACGCCGTGCGCGCCTACAAGGACCGCCCCATCCTGCTGATCTACTCGGAGCGCGACAAATATCCCGCCAAGGAGACTCCTATCCTCTATGCATTCGCCAAGCGCTCGGCCGGCGAGCGCAACGCCACGCTGATCTCCGTCCCTGACCGCGACGGGGCCAAGCTCTTGAACGGCGGCATGTGCCGCAAGATAGTGGAGTGGATCGCAAACCCGATCAAGCCCGAGCCGGAGCCCGTGGCGGACGACGCGCTTCCCGAGGGTTCGCCAGGGCCGGCCGCTCCCGCGGTCCAGCCGACGCAAGTCCAGTAGGCGTGGCCCATCATCCCGGCGTCTACGCCCGGCTTCCCACCGAGAAGCCCAATCCCAGGACCCGGCATATAGATTTGAAAAGCGCGCTCGAGATTGTGCGCGTCTTCAACCGGGAGGACGAGGGCGTGGCCCGGGCCGTGGGCCGGGAGGCCGCGTCCCTGGCGCGGGCGGCCCAGGTCGCGGCGGCTTGCTTGAGCCGCGGCGGAAGACTCATTTTCGTTGGGGCCGGGACGAGCGGGCGCCTGGGCGTGCTGGAGGCGGCGGAGTGCCCGCCTACCTTCAATACCGAGCCGGGGCAGATACAGGCCGTGATGGCGGGCGGCAAGTCCTCTGTGTTTCGCTCCAAGGAAGGGGCCGAGGACGACCCTCGCGCCGGGGCCGCCGCGGTGCGGGGCTTCTCGGCCGGGGACGTGGTGGTGGGGATCGCGGCCAGCGGCATCACCCCTTTCGTCCAAGGCGCGCTCGAGGCGGCCAGGCGCCGGGGTTGCCGGACGGTTCTGGTGACTTCGAACGGCCGGCCCGCCGGCAATCCCGCCGAGATCACCATCGCCCCGCGCGTGGGGCCCGAGGTGATCGCGGGCTCGACCCGCATGAAGTCCGGCACCGCGGCCAAGCTCGTGCTCAACACTTTGACGAGCGCAGCCATGATTCGCCTGGGCAAGGTGCACGACCATTGGATGGTGGACTTGAAGCCCACCTCGCGCAAGCTCCGCCTGAGAGGGGTGCGCATCATCTGCGATTTGGGCCGCGTGAGCCCGGCCCGGGCCCAAGGGTTGTTCAAAAAGTCCGGCTGGAGCGTGAAGCTCGCGGTGCTCATGGCCCGGTCCGGCCTTTCCTTGTCCGATGCCCGGTTGGCCCTCGAGAAAGCGGGGTCCCTGCGCCGGGCCTTGGAGAGTCTGTGAAAGGTAAGGTCCAGATCGAGGCGGTCTCGAGTTCCGTCTTGAAGGGAAATCCCTTGAGCGACCCTCACCGCCGAGAGATCCCGGTCTACCTGCCGCCGTCCTACGGGAAAAAGCGCGGCAAGCCCTATCCGGTGATCTATTATCTCGCGGGCTTTACCGGCGGGGGCCGGAGCGTGCTCAACTACAACCCCTGGAAGGAAAATCTGGCCGAAAGGCTCGACCGCTTGATTGCCCGGGGCAAGGTCCGGGAGTGCGTCCTGATCATCCCCGACTGCTTCACGGCCTTTGGTGGAAGCCAATACGTCAATTCTTCCGCGGTCGGGCGCTACGAGGACCACGTCGTGAAGGAGCTTGTCCCCTATTTTGAAGACAAGCTTCACCTCAGACGCGGCCCCGAGGGGCGCGCCGTCATGGGCAAGTCGAGCGGGGGTTACGGGGCCTTGAGCTTGGGGATGAAATACCCCGAGGTTTTCGGGCATGCGCTGTGCCACAGCGGGGACATGCTTTTTGAAAGGTGCTATGGCATGGACATCCCCAAATTTATCAATTGCCTGGATCAGCGCGGCGGGTCGGCCGCACGCCTCGTGAGGGAGTTCTTGAAGTCCAAGCGCAAAGACCTTCTCGACCATGCGGCCGTCAATATCTTGGCCATGGCCGCCTGCTATTCGCCCAATCCGAGAAGCCCCTGGGGCTTTGATTTTCCCTTCGACACGAGAACCGGGGAGCTCATCCCCAAAACATGGGCGCGCTGGAGGGAAAAAGATCCGGTCGAGGCCGCGCAACGCTTTCGCGCCAATCTCAAGAAATTAAAGACCCTATACTTCGACTGCGGCCGCCGCGACGAGTTTTGCCTGCATCTGGGTGCGCGCAAGCTCTCCCGTGTCCTCAAGGGCTTGGGGGTCCGGCATACTTACGAAGAGCACGACCTCGGCCATTTCGACATGGCCGAGCGCCACGACCGTTCTTTCCAGCTTTTGCTGGGTGCCACTCCATGAAACAGCCTGAACCCCTGCGTCTTCGCTTTCTACGCGGCTCCAAGGGCGCTGGAATGACGCGCATCGAGCGGCTGAGCCTGCACCCCACGCTTAAGGCCGAGCTTCTATCCCGGCTCAAGAAGAGGCTGGCCTGCGGCGGGGCGGTCAAGGAGGGGGCCCTTGAGTTTCAGGGGGACCACCGCGATTTCCTGGAGGCGGAGTTCAAGGCCCAGGGCTATCAGGTCAAGCGGGTCGGAGGCTGACATGCGCCCCCACAGCGCTTCTCAAGTATTCCGCTACAAGGGCGTGAAAATGGTCGGGGTCTTGAATTGGCTTGAGTCTTCCAAGAACCAAAAGCTTCCCGCTGTCTTGTTTCTTCACGGGTTTCCCGGAGCTGAGAAAAATACGGATATTCAGCGGGAGCTTCTCAAGCATGGAATCGCCAGTTTTTCCCTGCATTTTCGCGGGGCTTGGGGTAGCGAGGGGCTCTTCTCCTTCGGCGATCTGGCTTTTCAAGCGAAGGCCGGGCTAAAATTCCTGCGCGGCCAGGATTTCGTGGACGCCCGAAGGCTGGCCGTTTTCGGCTTCAGCATGGGAGGCTGGACCGCCATCAGCCTGGGTTCTTTGGAGCCCGGGCTCAGGGGCGTGGCCGCGGTAGCACCCGTGGGCGGGCCCGAGATGGTCACGTCGGACACCCGCAGGAAAATAGCCCATCTCTGCCAGCCCTTGAGGGTCAAATCAGCCGACTTCCTCCATCGCGATTTCATCGCGGCGGTTCATCGCTGGGATCCAGCCCGAAGCGCGGCAAAGCTCCGATGCCCGCTTTTGCTCATCCATGGGGAGGCAGACGAGATGGTGGCCCTCGCCGTTTCGCGGAGGATTTTCGCGGCGGCTCATGAGCCCAAGAAGCTGGTCAAGGTCCCGGGGGCCAGACATGACTTCCTCGATCGCCGTGATTGGCTGGCCCGAACCGTCGTTGATTGGCTATCCGCCCTTTTAAAAGTCTAGGCCGTCGCAGCTAAGGCCCCTGGATCTCAGGATTTCCTTCAACGCGCCCATCTCCCGGCGGTAGCGGTTTTCCACCGAGCTCACGTAGGGATACCATTCCTTCAACTGCCCGCCCTCCTCGCCGCTGAAATACGGCGCGGTCTCGGATGCGATATCATTGAGGCGGCCGCAGCGGTTCGTCAGGCGGTCTCCGTTTTCCCATACTTGGAAATGGCCGTCCGACAGATAGGACTTTTTAAGCTCGATCAAGGCTCGCACGTTGCGGGCGGGGATATACTGGCCATAGTAGACTATGCGGTGGGTCTCGATGGGATTGATCCCGGCTCTTTCCTGCGCGGAGGCCGTTCGGCCCCTGGCGATGATCCCTATGAGCACTTTCTCGGCCATGAGGCCGTGGTAGGAGCCTCCCGGCGCGTTTTCCTGGGGATTGGCCAGGAAATAATTCTCCAAGGCGTCTGAGATGATCCCGCGTCGGTCGGGGTCGAATCGTTTCGTCCCGGCGTAGGCTTCCCGCTCGTACTCGATCTTGAGGGCGGTTTCCCGGATCAAAGCTTCATCGCAGAACCCATCCGGACAGCTTCCTTGGACCATCATCAGATCCCGGACCGGGCGATTGTGGTATTGCCAGGCGTGGGTGAGCTCGTGGGTGATGGCGTCTCCAGCGTCTTCTTGAAAGGCTTTGGCGACCTTGGGATCGTTGAGGCCCAGTTTGCGGCCCAGCTCCAGCCGGCGCACGAAGAATTCCGTGTAATTGATCTTGATCGTGCCCTTGGGGTAGAATTCCGTGTCCGGGTAGCGGTAGTCGAGATCGTCCTCCGCGGACCAGCCCAAAGCGGTGCTTTTGTCCTTGTGATTGATGACGGCCGTCGTCTCAAGCGCGATTTGCTGAAGGTGCGGCGGCAGCCGATCGAACACGTTCTCGTAGGCCTGTTGGATGAGGGCGATCTCAAGATCATGCTTCACCCTGTCGGGGTCGGCGCCGTGCTTGCCGCCCAGTTCGCAGACGATCTTGAACTTCGGCCCGGCCGCGGTCTTTGCGGCCAGGGGCCCCGGCTTGTCGCTGCGCTTCCAGCATCGGGGGCAGTCAGTCAAGCCTGACAGCTCTTTGAAAGCGGCGGAGTTGTCGGTCGTGATCCCAAGGGGTCCTTGGGACCAGCCGGGAATTCCAAACCAGGAGACGAGACAGACGGCGAGAAAGTTCTTCATGGACCGAGGATAAGCCCGCTGGCTTCAAAATGCCTGGGCCGAAAGGGTAAGGTGATTGGGATTTGGACCTAGACAGTTTTCGGGACTTTGGGCCTATCTCCGCGCGCGCAATCGGGCTGCGGTTTTACAATATCACCCATAAGGTCATTTTATCCGGATAAAATGACCTACTTCTCTCCCATCATCTTGAAGGAGCGCAGAAACTTGACGAAGAGGTTGCGGTACTCCATGAAGTTCTCTTGGCTGGAGGAAAGCCGGATCATATAGTAGCTTTCGCCGCTCGGGACCACGGCCATGAAGTGGTGGATCTCCTCCTCCACCATGGGCACGAGATCCGCCGGCAGGCGCCGGGTCTCGCTCACCTCGAAGACCTTGGCCAGGGACCCCGAGATTCGCATGGCGCGGCTGGCGGTGGCCGAGCGGTGGGGTGCTGAGCGGCGCAGGTTCTCGACGGCCTTCTTGTAGGGCACCCAGCCGGGCTGTCCTTTCTCGACCCAGTGGATGTCTATGCCGAGGCGGTAGGTCCCGGCGGGGTTGTCCGGCCCCAGAAGGTGGACGGCAAATCCCGAGGGCTCCTCCTCCTCGAAGGACTCCCAGCCGACCGCCGGGATGTCGCAGTAGAACGCGTGCGAGGGCGGCGTGTAATGGACGACATCGGAGCCGCCGAGCTGGGCTTGGGCTTGCATCGCCGCGGCCCCCAAAGCCGCCGCCAGGAAAGCGCTTGCAAGGGCCTTATTCATGGGCCTGCTCCTCCCTGAATTTCTGCTCGGCCAGGAGCATCTCGTTCAAGAGTCCCTCGGCCCTCTGGATGCCGGCGCGGACTTCTTCATGCTCCTTGAGGCACTCCTGGCCGGTCCAGGGTTTTATTTTTTCCGCGGCCCGGGCCGTGTCCACCATGATTTTCTGGCGCGCGCTCTCGGCCTGGCCCTCGTCTATGAGCCGGGCGCGGACCAAGGCTCGCGTGTCGTAAGTGAGAGCTTCGCGCAAGGCGGCGGGGCTTGCTTGGCCCTGGGCGTTGTCACAGGCGTTCTGGCCTTGGACGAAGGATGCGAATTGCGCCAGGCTCGTCCTCTTGGGGTCCAGGCGCCCGCCGCGAGAGGAGGCCAAGGCGTGGACCAAATGGTCCCGGTATTCCGTGGGGTGCTCGAGCCACTCGTGGTAGGCGAGCCTAAGATCCGGGTTGAGGAAACGGTCGTCCTGCAATTCATTGTGGAGCTTGGCGTAGAACATCATCTGGGCCCCGCGCGCGTAGAGCTCGGCCGCGTAAGGGGAGAGATCCCAGCTTTGCCTCTGGGCTTCCAAGAGGAGGAGTTGGCGCAGGAGATGCCCCCCCTGCTCCTGGTTGGAGAAAGTCCCGCGCAGGCTGTCGTCCGCGTAGAATTTGGACATGCCCCACTCCGCCATTTCCTGCTTGGCGGCCATCCCGTCTCGTCTCAATGCGTCTACCTTGACGTCGGAGACGTGGATCTGGGCCAGGTAGTCGGGAGAATCGGGAAGGAGGCTCTCGACCTTCCCCCAGAACATTTTTTTGCGGATGGCGATCACCGCCCCGGGGTTCAAGGCGATGACGTAGCTCTTCTCCCCGGAAGGGGCGGTTTGCTCTACGACGTTGCCGTAAAGGCTCCGGCCGGCGCGATTTGAATCCATCGAGATCAGGGGGAGACTTGCCAGGAGCGCGTTCAGGGCCCGGGGCCGAGCGAAGGCCGGGGCCTTGTCCGAGATCATGCGAAGCAGGGCCTTGATGTCCCGGGAGTAGGGCGCATCGGCCAAGAACATCTCGAACTCGGCGTGCGAAACGCCCTTCAATGTTTCCGGGACTGGTGGAAGAGGCGTGGTGGGGGCGACTGTTCCGGCGCTTGTCCCGGCCGCGGCAGTCGTCGAGGGGGGTACCGGTGGAACTGCGGCAGCCGGGGGCCGGACCGTGGCCGCCGCGGCCATGGCCACCAGATCTTGGGATGCGCCGGCCGCCGCGGTCGGGGCGGCGGTTACTGGAGCAACCGTTGCGGCCGTTCCTGCCGGAGGGGCCGCGGCGACGGCCGGGGCGCTCGGCACGGGCTTGAGCACTCCCAAGTCCGCGGGGGCCGGCGGCTGAGGCGCGATTGGAGGCGGAGCCACGACAGGGCCGGCCGCAACGGCGGCCGGAACAGCGAACGCCGGAGGCGCGGCGGGCGAAGCAGCCGCGGAGGAGCCCTCGATTCTAGGCGAGGCGATGGCCGGCGCGGCGAGGAAGGGCCTCGGCTGGGGCGCCCACCGCGGGGCCAGGCTCGGGTTGGGCACGGGCTTTTGAGCAACTTGCGCGAGCGCTCCGGGGGTCTCGGCCGGCGCTTCCGGCTCCGGGGAAAGATCGGGCTCGGGGTCTCTCATATCGCTCAAAGCCAGTTCGTCGCTCACCATGGGGGGAGGGGTCTGGTTGATTTCCTCGAGCTCCTGCAAGGTGAAATAGGCCCGGAATTTCTTGCGCGTGCTCCAGGTGAAGACGCTCCAGTTCTCGCGCAAAATGCCGCGTATTTGCTCGCGCTCAAGAGGGGTGAGATTCTTCTCTCCATCGCTGTTTCCGAGGATGAGCTTGATCTGTAGGAAGGCCCGCAGGCGCTGGGCGCTTTCCAAGCGTTGAAGAAGGTAGGGTATCTCGGAGGCTTGGACCGCTTGGGAACTGGGGTCGAGGATCGAGCCGTCGGCTCGGATTCGGTAGTGGTTCTTGACGAGGAGCTTGATTTGGCTTGCGGAGAAGGCGTGGCCCACGGCCGCGGTTGCCGGGTTAAGCGTGGCCGGAGGCGCCTCGAGGCCAAGCGCCAAGGAATATCCCAGCCCGAATGAAAGCGCCGTTAGGGCGCAGATATAGTATTTTCTCACAGCTCGCGTCGTCGCGCCAATGATCGCATGGTCTAGAAATCAGGAGCGGTAGTTATCCACAAAAATTTCCTGGGAAAGTTTTGTGGATAACTACGGACGCTACCCGATTGCTGGTCCGCAGCCCAGGGGTATTATGGAAGCCATGTATTATATAAATGTTGCGCCAGGCTGCCTTTTACCAGGGCCAAAGGGGCATGCCCCGGGTAGGCCCTCCCTGCCACTGACCGGCCCCGCCCCTGCGCAGGGGCGGGACCTCTTTACCCGCCGCTAGAAAATGCCATAATGGCTTCCGTGAATCCTGCGGAGCTCGTGTTTCCAGGCTTTAAATTCGGCCTGGACGACCCTGACGAGGCCCTGAAGCTGGTCGAGCTGGGGGTGGGAGGCTTCTGCCTTTACGGCGGAGAGGTCGTCGAGGTGGCGCGCTTTACCCGAACGCTCCAGGCCAAGGCCCGGACGCCTCTTCTCTTCTGCGCCGATTACGAGGACGGCGTGGCCTCTCAGTGCCCCGGAGGCACGGCCCTCTCCGCCAACATGGGCTTGGGCGCGGCCAACTCCGAGAGCCTGGCCTACCAAAAGGGCGCCATCACGGCCGCCGAGTCCGTGGCCTTGGGCGTGCGCTGGGTTTTCGCGCCGGTCGTGGACCTGGCGACCGAGCCCAAGAATCCCATCGTCAACACGCGCTCGTTCTCGAGCGATCCGGCCACGGTCACGAGATTAGCCCGGGCCTACATCAAGGGCCTGCACGCGGGCGGGGCCCTTTCCTGCCTCAAGCATTTTCCCGGCCATGGGGAGACTATCAAGGACTCGCACCTGGAGCTGCCCATTCTTGAGGTGCCGCGCTCGACTCTATCCCAGCGGGAGCTCGTTCCCTTCCAGAATTTAGCCGAGGAGGGGGACTCCGTGATGACCGGACATTTGAGCGTGCCGGCCTTGGAGAAGGACAAGGATCTGCCCTATTCCCTTTCCTCGGACGTGGAAAAGACCTTGCGCCAGAAGCTGGGCTTTAAGGGCTTGGTGTGTACGGACGCTTTGAACATGCAGGCCGTGGCCGGTCATTTCGAGGAGACGCGGGCCGCGCGCCTGGCTCTCATGGGAGGCTCCGACATCCTCCTGGTTCCGGCAAAGCCCCGAGACCTGGTCGCCGCGCTCTTTTCAGCAGTGGAGGAGGATTCCCGACTCGCCGCGGCCGCGGCCGCGGCCTGCGGGCGCTTGGTCGAGGTCCGGGAGCGATATGCCGTGGGCCGCTCCGCGGCCGCGGAGCGGCCCCGAGACTCATCCGGAGATGCGTTGAGTCTAGTGGGCTCGCCCAAGAATTGTGAGATAGCCCGGAAGATGGCTGAGGCCTGCCTGGCCTGGTCGGCGGGCCCCAAGCCCCTGACGGCCGGCGCGCAGATCAGGTATTGGGAGCCCGAGGAGGAGAATCCCAAGGACTGGCTCGGCAAGGATTTTACGAAAGAGCTCGCGCAAGCCGGGGCCCGGGTGAGCCCGGTTCGGCCGGACCAAGGGGCCGAGCCAGAGGACGTTTTGGTGGTCGGTTCCTTCCTCGGCCCCAGGGCCTACACCGGAAGGATCGTCTACGGCCGCGGGGAAATCGCCCGCATTCAATCCATGCTTGGCCGTTTTCCCCGGGCCCGGGTGGTTTCCTTCGGCAGTCCCTTCGTGTTCCAGACCCTAAAGGCTGCGGGGCTTTGCGCCTTCTCGAAGAACAGCCCGGCCCAGAAGGCCGCTGCCAAGGCCCTGCTGGGGCGAGTGGAGGTGTCGGGCCGCATGCCGTTCTAGGCGAATCCCGGCCGCGGACTTTATGGAAGAAATGACGCGCTGGTTCTCGGGGCAGACCAACCTCTCTGTCGCTGATTTCACGGTGCTTGCGTCCATTCTGGCCGTTATGTTCTTGATGGGCTGGTATTTCGGCCGCAAGGAGGAGAGCACCGAGGATTTCTTCCTGGGCGGACGGGCCATTCCCTGGTGGGTGGCCTGCCTTTCCTTCGTCGCCACCGAGATCTCGGCCATGACCATCATCGGGGTGCCCGCCACGGCCTACCGGGAGAATTGGAACTACGCCCAATTCTTTATCGGCTCGGCCTTGGCCAGGATATTCATCGCGTTCCTCTTCATCCCGGCGTTCTACCAATATAAATGCACCACGATCTACGAATTCCTGCGCCACCGCTTCGGGCGACACACGCAGTACACGGCTACCTGCTTCTTTTTCGCGACCCGCCTGCTGGCCTCGGGGGTGAGGCTCATGGCGGCTTGCCTGGCCGTGAGCGTGCTGCTGGGCTGGCATATCGTTCCCGTCATCGCCTTGTTCTCCTTAATCGGAGTGGTCTACATCGGCTACGGCGGCATCAAGGCCGTGGTCTGGACCAACGTCCTTCAGGCCTTGACCTTCATCGCGGCGGGGTTGGCGGCCCTGGGCTACGTCTACTCCCGTATAGACGGCGGCATGGACGCGGTCCTCCAGGTGGCTGGGCAGGCCGGGAAGCTCGACATAGTGAACTGGGGGCCGTCCTTGGGGGAGGAGGGGTTCATCCATAAATTCTTCTCGGACCCCAACATCATCTGGGTCGCGATCTTGAACGGCTTCTTCGGCTCCATGGCCGCCTTCGGGACGGACCACGAGATGATGCAGAAGCTCCTGACCGTTGAGACCCGGGTCGAAAGCCAGAAGACCATGGTGCTGAGCATATTCGGGAGCTTCTTCGTGCTCATCCTCTACATGGCGGTGGGCACTGGACTTTTCGTCTTTTATCAGCTCAACCCCGGAATGGCTCTCCCGGAGAAGCTCGACAAGATTTTTCCCCACTTCGCGGCCACGAGCATGCCAGAGATATTGAGGGGCCTGGTCCTGGCCGCGATCGTCATGGCCTCTATAGACTCCCCCTTGGCCTCGCTCACGGCTGTTTTCGTGACCGACATATACAAGCCGCTGTTCAAGCCCCAGGCCAACCAAAGACATTACCTGCGCGTCTCCCGCCTCGCCGTGGCCGCCTTCGCCGTCATGCTTGGGGCCATCGCCTATTTCTTCAGCTTCTTCGACCGCATCCTATGGCTTGCCTTCAAGATCGGGGGGGTGACCTTCGGCTCCCTTCTCGGGGTGTTCCTATTCGGGCTTCTGACGGACCTGCGCGCCAACAAGGCGAACGTGGCCTCGATGCTCATCATGGCGGGGGTCAACGCGACCCTCCTTTATTTCTCCGAGCTCAAGATATTCCCGTTGGGCTGGAGCTGGCTCGTGATCCTGGGCACGGCGGGCACCTTCGGTCTCAGTTGGGCTTTGGCGCCCCTGTTGGACAAGCACCGGGACTAAACCTGGGGTTCTTGCGGTGTTTAGGCTGGAAAATGTTAATATATCCAGCCTTAGAATATTAATCAGAAGAGCGGGGTCATTCATGAAAGGCGATTCCAAGATCATCGAGGCTTTGAACAAGGCTTTGACCATAGAGCTGACGGCGATCAACCAGTATTTCGTCCAATCCAAGATGTGCCGCAACTGGGGCTACCACAAGCTCGCCAAGAAGCATTTCGACGAGTCCTTGGAGGAGATGCGCCACGCCGAGAAGCTCATAGACCGCGTCCTATTCCTGGAGGGCGTGCCCAACATCGCCCGCTACGACGTGATCCGCGTGGGCACCGACGTCAAACGGCAATTCGAGAACGACTTGAAGCTCGAGATCGGGGGTGTCAAGTCGTACAACGAGGCCATCGACCTCTGCGCCAAGCTCAAGGATGGAGGCAGCCGCGAGATTTTAGAGCATATCCTCGAGGAATCCGAGGAGCACGTGGATTGGCTCGAGTCCCAGCTGCACGTGATCGGGGAGATCGGCCTGGCCAACTATCTATCCGAGCAGTTGGGGGAGGAAAAAAAGGGCTAGCCTGAATTATTCAGGCTAGGGATTGGCGCGCGGCAGTTCGCGCTCCAGGTATTCCTTTAGGATGGGATGGCAGGCCGTGCAGCCCTCCCCCGCCGAGGTGTAGGCGATGATGTCCTTGACCGTTTTGATCCGCCGGGCGTGGATGGCCTCGAGGATCTGAGCCTCATTGACATTGAGGCATGCGCAGACGATCTTGGATTTTGACCCCAGCATCTTATTGAGATTCAATTTCATTAAACAACATCCCCCGCCGAAAATCAACCCGTTTCCCAAGTGAAAACCGCGAGGCGCTGGCTCAAGAGGGTCATGGCCGGGCTCGCGGCCCTGTCTTTGTGCGCGGGCGCCGCCCTCCTCGGCGTGGGCTGGTGGATAGACTATTCGGACGACCCCCAGCCCAGCGACCTTATGGTGATCCTGGCGGGGGGATTCGCCAGGCCCTTCTACGGCGCAGAGCTTTACAAGAAGGGCTACGCTCCCGAGGTCTGGATATCCCGGCCAGATCCCGGCCAAGAAGAGCCCTTGCTCAAGAGCGTGGGCATTTCCCTTCCTTTTGAAGAGGACATCAACAGGAAAATCCTGCTTGCCCGCGGGGTTCCCGCGGACAGGATACACTTCTACGGCAATCGGGTCGTGAGCACGGTGGACGAGGCCCTGGCCCTGCGCCGGGCCGCGGCGACTCGCGGCAAGCGGGTGCTGGTCGTGACTTCTCGCTACCATGCCCGGCGCAGCCGCAGGATTTTATCGGACGTCCTCGAAGGCGCCACGGTCCGCGTCGCGGCGACCCCTTACGAATCGTTTTCCCGTTGTTGGTGGAAGGACCAGGGCATGGCCCGATCGGCCATTCTCGAGATATTCAAGACCGTCTACTACTGCCTGGGCGGACGCTTCCTAGCGCCCGAATCAGCTCGAGGATGAGGTGTAGCGCTTGACCGAGTCGAGCCAGAACCAGCGGCTGGCGGCCAGGGAGACGGCGCAGAGAGCGAAGGCGTAGGCGGTCCAGCGGGATTCCAGGAGGCCTAAGAGGGCCTTGGCCGGGAAGGTGACCATGACCGCGATGGGAAGCGCCGTCGTCAGCACCAGGCGCGCGGCGGCGCCGTAGATGTCCGTGGGGAATTTTCCCATGAACATGATGTCGCGGTAAATCCAGATGGTGTTCTCCAGCTCCTGGGTGCGCACGGCCAGGGCCGCCACGAGGACATGGATCGCCATGGCGATGCCTATGCCGTTGGCCGTGAGAAGCGCGTAAAGGACGTAGCGGCCCATCCCGATGCCGGCCGGAAGCCGCGCCAAGACCGCTCCCATCATGGCCAGGACCGGGACGGTGAGCGCGATGTCGAGGAAGTCCACCGTACCGAAAAGGAGACGGAACAGGGGAGAGCAGGGCTGTATGAGGTAGAAGTCGAAGTCCCCATCGGTCACCGCGCGCCTGGCTCCGTAGATCCCGCGGAAGAATATCTGGGCCGCGATGTCCACGATGTTGAAGGTGAGAAAGAACAGCGCCATCTCCACCAAGGAATACCCCGCCAAAGTGTCGGTATGCTGGAAGACCGCGGCCACGAAGGCGAAGAAAAACGCGAAGCGCACGAGCTTGCCCAGGAGAAAACCCACCGAGCCCAGGGCATAGGCGAGCTGCCCCTGCAGGCTCATGGAGGCTATGCGCAGCCAAACGGCCATATAGAAGCGGAGGTTCCCTCTCAACCGCCCTCCGCGGAGTAATTTTGGAGGCCGCGCTTCCACAAGGCGGAGCTTGCCTTCAAGAAAATCGCGAGCCATAGCCCTTGCAAGGCGAGCGTTCTCAGGGCCTGGACCGGTGAGAGCCTTTCCAAATAGATATTGATGGGCAGAAAGACCATATAAGGGAAAGGGGTGAAGGCGAGGGCCTTCTGAAGGCCGAGGGGAAGGACATCCAGCGGGAAAAATGTTCCCGCCGCGAACTGCAGAAAAAGCTCGAAGCAGAAGAGCGGTCCTCCCGACTCTGAGGTCCAGAAGGCCAGGGAACTCACCATGAACTCGAGGAAAAAAAACACCAAGGAGGACAGGACCGCGCCCACGGCGAAAGTGGCCCAAGCCATTGGGCTTTTGGGCAGATAAACGGGGGCGCGGACCAGAAGAACCAGGACCCCGATCTCGATGAAGGCCGCGGCCACGTGGACCGTTTTCTGGGCCAGGTCCAGGGCCAGGCTGTAGCCATGGTAGCTGATGGGCCTCACGAGGTACGACGAAATGCGCCCGGAGGAGATTTCGCCCACGAGCTCCCAACCCCGCCCCGTGAAGACGAAGGAGCGCAGGAGATTCATGGCCAGGACGTAGCTCAGCATCTGCTCCCGGGAGTAGCCTAGATACGAGCTCTTGCTGCCCAGCAAGGCGATCCAGAAGTAATAGAGGCTCACGATCACGGCGATTCCTCCTAATCGGTCCATGAGCAGCGAGGAGCGTCTCTGCAGGACGTGCTGCAGAGAGATCGAATAGGCCGTCCAATATTTCAGCACGAGAGATGAATGTTAGGCGCCATGTGTGAATATCTTGCGCACGATATCGTCGATGGAGGCCTCCTCTATGGTGAGGTCGGCCACTGGGAAGGATTTGAGGAACTCGGCGGCGCGCTGGGAGACCTTGGAGCGCGGCACCTCGACCGCGGCCCGGAGGCCTTCCGCCTCCACGACCGTGCCCAGGGACTTAAGGTCGGCCAAGGCCACCTCCTTGTCGAAGACCATGCGGATCACCTTGTGCTCCGCGTACTTGGACACGAGCTGGTCGAGCCTGCCGTCGTAGAGTATGCGCCCGCGCTCGATGATGAGCACCCGCGGGCAGAGCTCGACCACGTCGTCCATGTTGTGGCTGGTGAGAAGGATAGTGGCCTTGTGGCGCTTGTTGTATTCCCGGATGAAGGTGCGCACTTTCTTCTGCATCACCACGTCGAGCCCCAAAGTGGGCTCGTCGAGGAGAAGGAGAGCCGGCCGGTGCAGGAGGGCCGCGGCCAGCTCCGCCCTCATGCGCTGGCCCAGGGAGAGCTTCTTGACCGGGACGCAGAGGCATTCCTCGAGCTCGAGAAGCTCCACGAGCTCCCCCAAATTGCGCCGATACTCCCCCTCCGAGAGCCCGTAAATCACCTGATTCAGGCGGAAAGTCTCCTGGGCCGGGATTTCCCACCAAAGCTGGGTGCGTTGGCCCATGACTAGTGAGAAGCGCCTTTGGAAACTGGATTTTCTCTCCCAGGGGACGTACCCAAGGGCCGTGGCCTTCCCGGAGCTTGGGGTAAGCAGTCCAGAGAGCATTTTCAATGTCGTGGTCTTGCCCGCGCCGTTGGCCCCCAAAAAGCCCACGAGCTCGCCTTCCTCTATCCTGAAGGAAACGTTGTCCACGGCCCGCGTTATCCGCCAGCGCCTATGGAAGAATGACTTCAAGGCCCCGGCCAGCCCCGGGTCCTTCTCCGGCACGCGGTAATCCTTGGTGAGATTGCAGGTTTCTATCATGGGAATGCTGATGCTGGTGTCAGACTTGCAACTTATGCAACTTATTGAACTTCTTTAGGTGTAGCAGAGTGTCGTGAGATCGGCCATGCGGTCGAGGTAGACCTTGCCAGCCAGGTGGTCGCACTCGTGCTGGACGACCCGCGCGGGGAAGCCCTCGTAGAGGCGCCGGAAGGGTTTGGCGTCCTGGTCGAGACCGGAGAGTTCGACTTTGAGGTGCCGGCGAACCTTGCCCCGCAGGCCGGGGACGCTCAGGCAGCCCTCCCAATCTTCGGTCGTCTCCTGCCCCAGGAGCTTAAGCTTGGGATTGAAGACCATGGCGAGTTCGATCCCGGCCGGGTGGCGCGAGCCCCCCGGCTCCAAGCCCATCAGGAAGAGGCTCAGCCCTTCCCCTGCTTGATTGGCCGCTATCCCCACGCCCGCGTACTCCAGCATGGAGGCCTCCATCTCGGCGATAAGCCGCCGGACCTCGGGAGCTTGTATCTCCTTCGGGCTCAAGTCGCGCGTCGGCGCGCGCAGGACGGGATGGCCGAGCACCGTCACCTTCCGGATTGCCGTTCCCACGACCATTATTTCATGATGCCACTTTTCGCGGAGAAATGCTAACTTTAAGAGGCTGGCGGAGGCCACCATCGAGCCTCACCGAATTACCGGCCTCGACTGAGGGATCTCTACGACGCCATAGTCAGCTATCCAACCGACGGCCGATTCCATTCCCATCGCCTCATGGCTGAACTGCCGCAGGTTAAAGCAGAAC
The DNA here is from genome assembly GCA_016218575.1 of Elusimicrobiota bacterium. NCBI lineage: Bacteria > Pseudomonadati > Elusimicrobiota > Elusimicrobiota bacterium. Next base: position 17,836 of record JACRDN010000020.1, on the reverse strand, counting down.
GCTACAAAGATAGAATGGCGCCGGGCATCAACCGCTTCGGCGCCACAAAAACAGAACCCTCCAAACATTAGAGCAAGCCCCCTTCGCGGCTGCGCGCCTCCCGCGGGGAGGCCTGCGGCATAGGCCTTGACAGGATTCGCGGGCCGGGTTAAGCTGGGCCTGCGATGGTTGAAACCTTGGAACACTTGATCCGGCAGGCCGCCCATCACCCGCGCCAGCCGCGCCTGCCCCTCTACCGCGAGCTTCTGCGCTCGGAGAGCTTTCTTTTGACCGTGGATGAGCCCATGGCCGAGGCCGAGAAGAAGCGCGTCACGCGCTCGGCCGAGAGCTTCCCCATCTGGGCCGACCGCGACTCGGAGTTGGGAGGGGTCTGGGTGCCGGTATTCCCGGCCAAGGACTCGGTGGCTCTCTACGTGGAGGCCAAGGGCCTCCAGGCGCCCTCCGGCCAGGAATTTCTCTGGATGGGGCACGATCCAGCCTCGGTTTTCGGCCTGCTGCGCGGCATCAAGTGCTTTTCGGGCATCAAGCTGTACTTGGACGAGGGAGCCGCGGTCCAGCTCTCCTGGCCAGAGGTCAAGGCCCTGTCATTGGGGGAGATCCCAGGCGAGACTCCCGAGCTATACAACCTTCCTGTGGCCCGGCTCACTTTGCCCGCGGGGATGCAGGTGGCCTACGGCAAGGTGGAAGTGGGGGGCGCCAAGGGAAAAGGAAAGCTTCTATACCTGCCCCAGGCTGGTCATTTCAAGAACGAGGACTTGAGAAAGCTCGTCCGCCTCGATTTGGGCGGCGAGGACGCGGCCTGGATGCCCTGCCGGCATTTCCTGCAGGTCCTGCGCCTTTTGCGCGGCTCCGAGGAGGGCGAGACCAGCCGCTACGTTGAGGATCTTCTCTGCGCCTTGGTCGAGTTCCAGATGTACGGGGAGGCTGAGGCCCTTTGCGAGTGGCTCGAAAAGCGGGGCCGGCAGGCCTACGCCTGGATGGCCCTGGCCGTGATCTACCAAAAGAACGGGAAGCTCTTGGACTGCGCCGACCTTTGCCGCCAAGGCCTCGAGCGTTACCCGGCCGAGAAATTTTTTCCGCTCCACGGAGCCGACGCCCTGGCGGCTCTGGGCCAGAAGGCCGCGGCGCTGCGCATGCTCGAGGAGGCCCTCGAGCGCTTCCCCCGGGACGTCCAGCTCGTCCAAGCCCTCGAGGGGCTCAAAAACCCTCAGTAGGGGAAAAGCTGGTCCAGGGCCTTCTCCTCGAAATCTCCCAGCTTGTTGATCTCGCCCAGCCCCAAGCGGTCCCTGTGGCCCATTATGTAGAAAGTCATGGGCTTGTCCTTGAAGCGCGCGGAGAAGTCCTTCAAATCCTCGAGGCGGTACTTCAGGGCCTTGGCGAAGCGCTCTGGCCTGGGGTCTCCATCCAGGCCGTGGTCTTCCCAGTCCATGACCGCGCCGGGAACGGCCCGGAAAGAAATGCGGTCGGAGCGGAGCGATTCCTCGATGGACTTGGCGGTTTCCTTGAAGCGCTCCTGCGACAGCGGCACGGCTTGGAACAGTTCTGCAAGCAGGCGCGCGGCCTCGGGGGTCTTGTCGGCTTGGCAGCCCAGGCGCCCGTAGGCGTAGTTCTCGTCGCCCAGGAGCTCGCCCCGCGCGTAACCCCCGCCGGCGGCGTAGGCCAGGGCCCGGGCCTCCCGGATCTCCTGGAAAATGACCGAACTCATGCCTCCGCCCATGTACTCGCCGAAGAAGGCGTAGTCCACGGCGTGGCTCTTGTCGTAAGTCTCGTCGGCCGCGAAAAGCCCGACCCGGGACTGCACCATGTCGCGGTGCGTAAAGTAGACCGTGGTCTTGCGCGGCTTCTGGAGAAGCAAGGGCTCTGGCTTGGGGGTGTCCCGCCAGGACGTTCTTGAATCGAGGAGCTTGGCGACCTCTCTGGGCGGGCGGTTGCCCACGTAGCCGACGCGGCGCTTGTAGGATGGAAAGTCCTTGATGATTTTCTCGAGGGAGGCCGAGGCCAGAGCCTTCAGCTCCCGATCCGTGAGCTCGTTGAGGACCGCGCTTTTCCGGCCGCGCATGGCGTACTCCGCCAGGGCCTGGTAGACGCTGCCCGGATTCTTCTTGTTGTCCTGGTGGGCTCCGAGAGCTACCTCCACGGCTTTTTTGAGGATATCGGGAGCGATGTTGGGCGTCTCGAAGCGCTCGCGCATGAGTTCGAGGGAAGGCCAGAGGTTCTCGTTGAGCCCGCTCAGGTGGACGCCCGAGGAACGCTCGCCGCAAGAGTAGGACAGGCTTGTTCCCAGCCTATAGAGGCGCTTCTTGAATTCCTCGGCGCCGAGGCTTCCGGCCCCGGAGAGCTCGAGGAGTCCCAGGGCCGCGCAGAGGGTCCTCTCCTGGCGGCTTCCACGCTCGAACTCCCAGGAAAGGGCGAAGAGGTCGTTGAAGGGGTTCGGGGCGGCGTAGAGCCTGCCCTGGGGCGCGTCCTCGATGAAATAATCCTTGCCCCGCGCCAGCCAGCGCGGCTCGATGGGCTTGGCGGGGAGATTCAGGATCTTGGCCGCGAAAGCGGACTGCCGCGCTGGGTCTATCGCGATCTTTGTGAAGGCGGGCTTGGGGATGCTGGGGATGTCGGGCTTGCCGGGGCGTCGGTAGGCCGCGACCCGGTTGGGTCCTAGGTACTTGCGGGCGACGCGCAGGACGTTTTCTCTGGAGACCCGGCCGAGGCGCTCCAGGCGCTGGACGCGGCGGGCCCAGGGTTCAAAAGCTAGGAAGGACTCGGCCATGGCCTCGACCCTTCTCTCGTTGGACTCTAGCTGGTGCTTCTTGCCGATCTCGAAATCCGTAATCACGGCCTTGAGGTCCTCATCGGTGAAGGCCCCTGCTTTCAGCCTCTCCAGGGTCTCCAACAGCAGGGCCTCGGCTTGCTCCAAGGTCTGGCCGAGCTTCGGGACGGCCCAGAGGGTGAGCTCTCCGCCCTCGTTCTCGACTGAAAGCGAGGCGCCCGCACCCTTTACCTTTTGGGCCTGGTTGAGCTCGAGGTCAATCAAGCCCGCCTGGGAGTTGTCGAGGAGCAGGCTCATCACGGTCAGGGCCTCGTTGTCGGGATGAAGAATCCCCGGCACGGGCCAGGAAATCAGCGCCTTCTCCTCCGCCTCGTAGCGCACCTCGACGCGCTCGATGCCTCGCGGCGGGGGAATGGCCTGGGCTTGGGGCTGGGGGAGAGGCTTGCCCGGGAGCGCTCCGAAATACTTCTTGACCGCAGCCAGGGCTGCCTTCCGGTCGAAATCCCCGGAGAGGGCGATCGCCATGTTTCCCGGGACGTAGTGCTTGCGGTAGAACTCGTACATGGCCGAGAGCGCCGGGTTCTTGAGGTGCTCGACCGAGCCCAAGGTGCTTCGGGCGTAGGGGTGGCCCTTGTACAGGGCCTTGGCCATGGCCTCGCCCAAAATCCTCTCGGGGTTGTCCATGGAACGGTTCTTTTCCTCGTACACCGCCTCGAGTTCGCTCTGGAAAAGGCGGAAAACCGGATGGGCGAAGCGTTCGGCCTCGACCAGGGCCCAGGCCTCGAGGCGGTTGGCGGGAAGGTCGCAGACGTAAACCGTCATCTCGTCGGAGGTGAAGGCGTTGATTCCTTGGAAGCCCATTTGATTGTAGAGCTTGATTATCTCGTTGGGAACGGCGTAGCGCGAGGCCGCGATATTCTCGGTGTCTATCTCCTTATAGAGGGCCTCCCGTTCCTTGGGATCCCTGGAGGCGAAACGCTTGTCGTAGAGGGATACGATGCGGTCAAGATGAGGCCTTTCCTTGGCGTAGTCGATGCTGCCCATGGCACTCGTGCCCTTGAAGAGCATGTGCTCCAAGTAATGGGCCTGCCCCGTGTTGTCGGCGGGGTCGTGCTTGGAGCCCGCCCGCACCGCGATCCAGGCCGCGATGCGCGGCTCCTGGGGGTTGGGGCTGAGATAAACGGTGAGGCCGTTTTCCAGCCTGTGAATGGTGGCTTTGAGAGGGTCCTGGGGGTTGGGCGCTTCCAAGACCTGCGGGACAAGCGGCGCCCAGTTTTCGGCCCGGGCCGGACAAGCCGGGCCGAGAAGGATAAGAAGACAAAGAGGCGTCCAAGCGAGCCTTGCGGCTTTAAGGGGATTTCGATTCATGCAATTTCAGCTGTTCCTCGCTGGGTATGGCGGCCCAGGTGTAATGGTTCTGCGGGTTCCATAGAACCCAGTCCGTCACGCCCATCCGCGCCGCGGCCAGTATCTGGGCGCGGACCTGCTCGGCGCGGTAGCGCCAGCCCAGGGAGAAGTCCTGGAGGTAGGGGCGCAGGCGGGGAGAAAGCCCTCCCAGCTTCCGCGTCGCGTCTCGAAGGCCCAGATGGATGGTTTTATACGGTTCGCGGTTGGGATTGCGGATGCCGTACTGGCCCTTGCTGTAATGCGAGGGGTACATCATGGGAGAGACGAAATCCGCGCCTTGGACGAGCTCCGCGATGTGCTGGCCGATGCCCATACCGCTGTCGTCGCTCGTGGTCATCCCGAAAACGCAGATGGAGAGCTTGACCCCTCGGGGCCTGAGCCTGCTTCCGGCCAGGGCCAGGAAGTCCCGCAGGTTCCGGGCCGCGGTCTTGTCGCCATGGTCGCGACGCGAGTAGCGGCAAAGGGCCGTGTTGCCGTCCGAGGGAAATCGGATGTAGTCGAACTGAATCTCGTCGAAGCCCGCCGCGGCCGCGCGCTCGGCGATGGCGAGGTTGTACTCCCAGACTTCCCGGCGGTAGGGATCCACCCAGGCCACGCCCTTGTCGTTGGTCCAAAGCGAGCCGTCCGGCTTTCGGACCGCCCAGTCCGGCCTCCTGCGGGCCAGCCAATCGTCCTTGAAGAGGACGATGCGCCCGACCGTGTAGAGGCCCGCGGCCTTGAAGTCGCGGACCGCCGCGGGCAGATCCGGGATCGCGTTGACGTAGGAGCCGAGAGCCTTCGCCTCGGCCACGCCGCGCACGAACATCCGGCCGTCGTATTCCTTGAGAGCGATCACCACTGCGTTGAGGCCAGCCTTCTTGGCCTCGGCTATGAATTGCCGGCGCGCCTTGGCAAATCCCGCCACCCAGCCGGTGAGGTGGATGCCGCGTATCGGCGTCCTGTTCCGGCTTGGATTAGGCCGGGGCTCGGTGGCGGCCGCCGGTTTTAAGGCCGCGATAGGGGGCGGAGCCGGCTTTGCGGCGAGCTCGGGGGCGGGGACGGAGATTTCGGTCTCGTGGCTGGCATGCGCCGATGAGGCAAACGCGGCGCTCAGGAGAAGTGAACAAACGAAAGCCATGGGGTCGAGGAGTATATCATTTTCCTGCTAGGTCTTTCGGTCCACGCCTGTTTAGGACTTCAGGCCCTCGCGCCCCGGAGTGCCGGAGCCTATCATTATTGCATGGCGAGAATAAGAGGCGTTTTGGCCGCGATCGTGCTCGTCCTAGGGGTGGGGCCCGGACGCGCCCAGGACATGGATATCAGCGTGGAGGCGACCGTGCCCATCACGGGACGCAAACAGCGGCTGCCCATGTCACAGAGCGTGTTCGACGCTATTATGGGCCCGCGCGTTCAGGGCATCATCTCCTCCTGCCGGCCGAGCGGGAGCCAAAAATTGTTCCAGCTGACCGGGAAGGCGGGCTTGAGGATTTTGTTGGCCGCCGGGGAGGACCCTCGCCTGTGGACGACGTATCTCGTGGAGAGCTGCGAGGGCAGGGGCGCCCCGAACGTTATGACGTATCCGGGTCGGCAAATCGTCATATTCGAGGGTATTCTGCCCATCGCCCAGGACGAGTCTGGCATGGCCGCGATCCTGGCCCATGAGGTGAGCCATGTGTTGGCTCATCATCCTCTCGAGAAGGCTGGGGCGGAGCTGCGGAAGATAGAGCTAAGCCAATACGCCCCAGCGCTCATGACTGTGGCCTCGGGAGGCAACCCGTTGAATTATCCCACCATGGATGCCCTCTATTCTAGTCTCTTCGCCATGTCCGTGTCGCTTCCTTTGTCCCGAGCCCAGGAACTCGAGGCCGACTTTATGAGCCTGACTTTGCTGGAACGCGCGGGTTACGATCCGATGGCGGCGCCGAGGGCGCTGAAGAGAGCCTCCCGTTTTGTGAAAGATCCCACTGACAAAAACCCCTTGTCCAGCTACGCATACGACCATCCTTCCACCCGGGAACGCATAGAAAGGCTGGAATCCGCCATCAGGACTAGAAGGAGCTTCAGTCAGTTGACGGACAAGCTCCGCAAAGCCATTCAGGACTCGGGCCTCCTTCCGCGAAGTCGGTAGAGGCGCCTCGACGCCGTTAACTTGACTAAAATAGTCAACAATGTTATACTCCTAGTTGTCGGCTTATTCCTTAGTAAAACATAGGAGAATTATGGCCCCTTTGCTGGAAGTGCGGGATTTGCACGCCGAGATCAAGGGAAAGCCCATTTTAAAGGGGGTTTCCTTGAAGCTCGAGAAAGGAGAGGTGCACGCCTTGATGGGCCCCAACGGCTCGGGCAAGAGCACCTTGTCCCATGTGATCATGGGCCACCCCAAGTACGAGGTCAAGAGCGGGCAAATTCTTTACCAAAGCGAAGACATCGCCGGGCTTGCTCCCTATGAGAGGGCCCGCAAGGGTATTTTCCTAGGCTTTCAATACCCGCATGCTCTCCCCGGTGTAACTGTGGCTAACTTCATCCGCACCGCCATGAAGTCCGTGCTGGGCTCCGAGCAAGGGATCCGGGAGTTCCGCAAGACTTTGCGCGAGAAGATGTCTCTCCTCGAGATGGATGAGAAGTTCGCCACCCGTTATGTCAATGATGGATTTTCGGGCGGCGAGAAGAAGCGCCTCGAGATCCTACAGATGGCGTGCCTGGCCCCCGCCTTGGCCGTGCTCGACGAGACGGATTCCGGGCTCGACATAGACGCCTTGAGGATAGTGGCCAACGGCATCAACAAGTCTTCCGGCCCGCAGAACGCCATTCTCTTGGTAACCCACTACCAGCGCATCCTGCGGTACGTCAAGCCCCATTTCGTCCATGTATTCATGGAAGGACGCATCGTTCAGTCCGGAGGGCCGGAGCTCGCCGAGGAGCTCGAGAAGAAGGGCTATGAGTGGCTCCAGGGCAAGGCGGCGCTTTCATGAGAAAGGACAACCTCAACGACATAAAATCCGACTACAAATACGGCTTTCACGACGAGGAGAAGCTGCTGTTTAAGTCCGAGCAGGGCTTGAGCGAGAAAACCGTCCAGCAGATATCCTGGATGAAGAAGGAGCCGGAGTGGATGCTGGAGAAGCGCATGGAGGGCTACCGCTTTTTCATGGGCAAGCCCATGCCCAACTGGGGAGACACCGCTTTCCTGAGCCAGATCCGCTTCGACGACATCTACTACTATTTGAAGCCCACCGAGAAGGCCGAGACCAGCTGGGAAATGGTCCCGGAGAACATCAAAAATACCTTCGAGAAGCTGGGCATTCCCGAGGCCGAGCGCAAGTTCCTGGCAGGGGTCACGGCCCAATACGACTCCGAGGCCGTCTACCACCGTATCAACGAGGAGCTTCAAAAGCAGGGAGTGATCTTTCTCGATATGGACGCCGGCCTGCGCGAGTTCCCCGACGTCATCAAGCGCTATTTTGGCACCGTGATCCCGGCCTCGGACAACAAATTCGCGGCCTTGAACACCGCGGTCTGGTCCGGCGGGTCTTTCGTCTACGTCCCCAAGGGGGCGCAGGTGACCATGCCTCTCCAGGCTTACTTCCGCATCAACGCCAAGAACGCGGGACAGTTCGAGAGGACCCTCATCATCGCCGAGGAGGGCTCCAAGGTTCACTACATCGAGGGCTGCACGGCTCCCAACTACGCCTCGGATTCCCTGCACTCGGCGGTGGTGGAGCTCGTGGCCATGCCCGGCTCCCACATCCGCTACACGACCATTCAGAACTGGTCCAACAACGTCTTCAACCTCGTGACCAAGCGCGCCGTGGCCCAGCAGGACTCCATCGTGGAGTGGGTGGACGGCAACCTCGGCTCCAAGCTCACCATGAAATACCCGGGCGTGTACCTGGTGGGCAAGGGGGCGCGGGGCGACATCCTTTCCTGCGCCATGGCCGGCGCCGGCCAGCACCAGGACGCGGGGGCCAAGCTCGTGTTCGCCGCCCCCTACACCTCCGGGACCATCGTCTCCAAGTCCATCTCCAAGGACGGGGGCCGGGCCAGCTACCGGGGCCTGGTCAAGGTCCATCCCCAAGCCCACGACGTAAAGGTCAACGTGCGCTGCGACGCCCTCCTCTTGGACGATAAGTCCCGCTCCGACACCTACCCTACCATGGAAATCGACAGCCAACGCGTGGCCGTGGAGCACGAGGCCTCGGTCTCCAAGATCGGCGAGGAGCAGCTTTTCTATCTGATGAGCCGGGGGCTCAAGGAAACCGAGGCCGTGACCTTGGTGGTCAACGGATTTTTCGAGCAGTTCACGCGCGAGCTTCCCCTCGAGTACGCAGTGGAGCTTAACCGCCTGATCCAGCTGGAGATGGAGGGTTCCGTCGGATGAGCTCCCAAGCCCCCGCGCAGGATTCGATCCTTTCGGCCAAGCTCGAGGCCTTCGAGGCGTTCCTCAAGGAGCCGGAGCCCGCCAGGACCGTGGAGGAATGGCGGCGCACTCGTTTTTCCGAGTGGAGCCTGGCCCGCTTGAAGGCGCCCATGCCGGACGGCGCGGGCCTGACTTTGGAGGCACGGAACTCGTCCCAAGGCGTCTCAATGCTTCCCCTCGAGGAAGCTTTAAGAGACGAGCGCTTCGGGGCGCTGGCGCGCCGGGGGCTTGACGTCCAAGCGTCGCCGGCTTACCGCAAATTCGAGCTCGCCAGCCGCGCCCTGTGGAGCCGGGGGGCCTTCGTGCACGTGGCCAAGGGCGTCCAGGTCGCCCAGCCCCTGCATCTCTGCTTCTCATATGGGAGGGGATTCGCCTTCCCGCGCGTGGTCGCGGTTCTCGAGGAGGGCAGCTCGGCCACGATCATAGAGGAACACCGTGCCGCGGGAGCGGCACAGTCCTCGGGCTCCTCGATTGCCTTCTCCCATTTAGCCCTCGGCCCCGGGGCCGAGGCCCGATACTTCTACCTGCAGGACGTGGGCGCCGATGACGTTCATTTCTGGAGCCAGCGCTGCGAGCTCAAGAGCCAGGCGAGCCTCCAGCACGGCTCGATTTTATTGGGCGGCCGCGTCCACAAGAGCCGTCTGGAGGTCGATCTCCAAGAGGCCGGAGCCAGGACGGAGCTCAACGGCGCCATCCTGGGATCCAAGGAACAGGTTTTCGATTTTCATTCCTCGCAAAGGCATGCCGCCCCGAACACGCAGAGCAACCTCCTTTTCGACTCGGTGCTCATGGGCCGGGCGCGCTCGATCTACACGGGTCTCATTCGCGTGGAGGAAGGCGCGGTCGAGTGCGACGCCTACCAGGCCAACCACAATCTCCTGCTCTCCTCCGAGGCCCGGGCCGACACCACGCCGCTCTTGGAGATCCTGACCGACGCGGTGCGCTGCAAGCACGGGGCCACGGCGGGGCCTCTGAACGCGGATGACCTGTTCTACATGGCTTCCCGCGGGCTTTCCGTCGAGGAGGCCGAGCAGATGCTGGTGATGGGCTTTTTCGCCCCGGTTTTGGCCAAAATCCCGAGTCCCGAGATCGGCGCGCGCCTGGAGTCGCGCATGGCCCAGAGGCTTTTGAGGAAGGAGTAGCCATGGGATTTGCGAAAGTCGCGAGCGTTTCTGATATCCCAGCCGGGAGCATGCGCGTCGTGGAGGCCGGGCGGCTGCGCATCGCCCTCTGCAACGTGGAGGGCCGTTTCTACGCGGTCGAGGACGTATGCACCCACGACGACGGGCCCTTGGGCGAGGGAACTTTGCGCGGCTGCGAGGTGGAATGCCCGCGGCATGGGGCGCGCTTTGACGTCAGGACCGGGGCGGTCACGCGCATGCCGGCCGTGGTTCCCGTGAGGACATTTCCCGTGCGGGTGGAAGGGGAGGATATACTGGTGGAGGCGGGCTGATGAAGGATCTGCGCAAGGATTTTCCCATTCTCTCGCGCCTGGTGCGCGGCAAGCCCCTGGTGTATTTCGACAACGCGGCCACCACCCAAAAGCCGCGACAGGTGCTCGAGGCCCTAATCGGCTTTTACGAGAATCACAACGCCAACATCCACCGCGGCGTGCATACCCTCTCCGACGAGGCGACCCAGCTCGTCGAGGAGTCCCGGACCAAGGCCGCTTCCTTTATAAGGGCTCCCAAGCCATCCCAAGTCATTTTCACGCGCAACGCCACCGAAGCCATCAACCTGGTCGCGCACTCCTGGGGCCGGAAATTCCTAGCCGCCCAGGACGAGATACTCCTGACCGAGATGGAGCACCATTCCAACCTCGTGCCCTGGCAGATGCTGGCCCAGGAGAAAGGGGTGCGCCTGCGCTTCATCCCGGTCACCGCCGAGGGGACCTTGGATATGGACACCGCTTCGCGTCTGGTGAGCCCCAAGACCAAGCTCGTCGCCTTCACGGCCGCCTCCAACGCCTTGGGCACGTTGAACCCGGTCGAGAGGCTGATTTCACTCGCCAAGCAGGCCGGGGCCAAGACTTTAGTGGACGCCTCTCAGTGGACTCCCCATCTTCCCACGGACGTGAGCCGCTGGGACTGCGATTTCCTCGCTTTTTCCGCGCACAAGATGCTGGGCCCGACCGGAATCGGCGTGCTCTACGGCAGGGAGGAGCTCCTCGATGCCATGCCGCCCTTTCTCGGAGGCGGGGACATGATCCAGCGGGTATTCCTCGAGCGCTTCACCCCCAACGTCCTGCCCCATAAGTTCGAGGCAGGGACCCCGAACATCGCCGATGCCGTCGCCTTCGGAGCGGCCTTGGACTATTTGAGCGCGGTCGGGCTCATGGCGGTTCGCGAGCATGAAAAAGCCCTCACTCGCCGGGCCCTCGAGATTTTCAGAGCGGAGCCCGAGGTCGCTGTCTACGGCCCCGCCGATGTCGAGGCGAGGGGCGGGGTCGTTTCCTTCAACATCGAGGGACTCCACCCCCATGACGTCGGAACCTCCTTCGATTTGGACGGCATCGCCATCCGGGCCGGGCACCACTGCTGCCAGCCTCTCATGATGCGCTTGAAGGTCGCAGGCACGGCGCGCGCCAGTTTCTACCTTTATAATACGCTCGCGGAAGTGGAGAAGCTGGGCCCGGCCTTGCGCAAGACCCGGGAATTCTTTAAAAAGACGACGGCGGTATAGACCATGGCCGAGGGAGACGCGGAGCTGCAGGACCTTTACCGGGACGTGCTCCTGGATTACTTCCGGAGCGCCTCCCGCAAGGGCAAGGTGGAGCCGGCGGACTGCCATTCCCACGGGATCAATCCGGTCTGCGGCGACGAGGTCGAGATCACGCTGCGCTTGGGCCCGCAAGGGAGCATTCAGGCTATCCGCTACCAGGGCCACGGCTGCGTGATCAGCCAGGCCTCCTCGGCCATGATGGCGGAGGCCCTGGAAGGGAGTAGTCTCTCCAGGGCTAGGGAGTTGGTGGGAATTTTTAAGGAGATGATGCTCTCCGGGTCGGAGCGGAAGCTCCTCCCGACAGAGCTCGAAGCCCTGGCGGCGTTGGAAGGCGTTCGAAAATATCCCATGAGGGTCAAATGCGCCACTTTGGCTTGGAACACCTTGCTTCAAGGCCTTTCGAGCCCGGCTGCGGCCGGCGAATTCCAGGAGGTGGAATAGGACATGCCTTCGATTTCCTTCAAGCAGATCGGCGAGGCCCTCCAGCCCGTCAACGACCCCGAGATCCACATAAGCGTGGTCGATTTGGGGCTCATCTACGGCGCCCAGGTGAGCGAGTCGGAGAAGGGCGGGGCCTCGGTCAAGGTGGTCATGAGCCTGACATCTCCCGCCTGCCCCTACGGCCCCATGCTGATGGCCTCGGTGCACGGCGCCTTGGCCAAAATTCCCGGTGTGCGCGACGTGGACGTGGACTTGAGCTTCAATCCCAATTGGGATCCCCGAGTGATGGCGAGCGAGGAAGCCAAGGACCACCTTGGAATTTATTAAAATATGAGAATTACGAGCTCGGTGGAGTACGCGGCAAGGCTCATGGTGAGCCTTGCCCGCGTCCATGGGCAGACCCCGCTCTCGGCCGAGAAGCTCTCGGAGGCTGAGAACATACCGGTCGGCTACATCAACCAGCTCTTCCTGAGGCTCAAGCGCGCGGGTCTGGTGCGGAGCCAGCGGGGCCTCAGGGGCGGCTACTTCCTGGCCCAGCCGCCGTCGGAGGTCACCTTGGGGCAGGTGGCGCGGGCGGTGGAGGGTCCGATTTTCGAGAGCGTCTGCGACAAGTATGACCACGGCCAGAAGGATTGCCACCGCCAGACTCACTGCGGGATATCCCCGGTGTGGCGCCGCTTGGGCAGCCTCATCGAGGACTATTTCGACGGCATCACCTTGGCCCAGATTTTGGAGGAGAAGTCTCCTTGCGATGGGGTGGAATTGATGCTGGGCGGCGTCTCCGGCCGGTCGGAGGGAGCGCATGGCAACGGTTAAGGAAAGGGTGGAGAAGGTCATCGAGAAAATCCGGCCTTACATCCAGTCGGACGGGGGAGACATCTCCTTGGTCGAGGTTCACGAAGACACGGGAATAGTGGAGGTATCCCTGCATGGGGCCTGCGGGTCCTGCCCCAGCGCCATGATGACCCTCAAGGGCGGGGTCGAGCGCATGGTGCGGCAGGAAGTTCCCGAGATCAAGGAAGTCGTCGCCATCTGAAGCGCCTCGATCTCCACGCCCACTCCCGCTACTCGGACGGGACATTAAGCCCCGCGGAGCTTGTCGCCAAGGCCAAGGCTTCCTCCCTCGAGGTATTCTTTCTGACCGACCACGACAGCGTCTCGGGCTTTCCAGAGGCCCTTGCGGCGGGGCGTGCCATTGGCTTGAATATACGCTGCGGCATCGAGATCAACACGCGGCTGGCGGACCGAGTCCACATCCTGGGCTACGGCCTGAACTGGCGGGACCCCGGGTTTGTCCGGCGCTTGGAGGAGTTCCGCTCGCGCCGGGAGTTCAGGGCCCGGCGGATCGTGGAGGCTCTCCAGAAGCAGGGCGTGCCCCTGTCCTTCGAGGATGTCCGGGCCGCGTCCCGCGAGACCTTGGGGCGGCCTCACGTGGCAGACGCCTTGATCCGCAAGGGCTGGGTGAAGAGCCGGCAAGAGGCCTTTAATCGTTTTTTGGCTCAAGGCCGCCCGGGCTATGTCGAATCCATGGGGCCGAGCCCCGAGGAGGCCATCTCGCTCATCCGGGAGGCAGGGGGCTTCGCGAGCTTGGCGCACCCTAAGACGGTCGGGGATTTAGAGAGCCTGGAGGGCTGGATGAAGCAGGGGCTGGAGGGGATAGAGGCGTATTACGCGCTGCACTCGCCAAGCGAGACCGCGCGCTACGCGGCCTTGGCCGAGAGCCGCGGGCTTCTGGCGACCGGAGGATCGGATTTTCACGGCCCCGGGAGCGGGCGCAATCGCGCCCTCGGGGTGGCGGTGCCGGACCGGGTCTTTGACCGATTCATGGAGAGGCTTTCGCGGTGCGCCTGATAGCCCACCGCGGCGCGAGCGCCCACGCCCCCGAGAACACCATGGCGGCTTTCGCTTTGGCCCTCGAGATGGGGGCCCGCTCCATCGAGCTCGACGCGCACCAGACCCGGGACGGGGAGCTCGTGGTGATCCATGACGAGGATTTGAGGCGCGTGGCGGGCCTGCGCGCCCGGGTGGGGGCCGTTCCCTGGGAGGAGCTCTCCCTGGTGGACGTGGGCTCTTGGTTTGCCCCGCGCTTTGCCGCCGAGCGCGTGCCGCGCCTGGAGGACGTCTTGGACTTGACTCAAGGCAAGGCCGAGCTCCATTTGGAGATCAAGAGCGGCTCGCGCTTGTATCCGGGCATAGAGAAGCGCGTCGTTGATTTGATCGGCAGGCGCCGGGCGCATGGCTGGATCGTGGTTTCGAGCTTCGATCATAAGGCCCTCTACGAGGTGCGGGGACTTGATCCGGGCGTCCGCATCGGGTATTTGCTGGGGGCCACTGTCATGAAGAGGGCCTTCGCCCAGGCTGGAGAGCTCGGGGCCGAGAGCCTGCACATGAATTTGAGGCAGGTGGGGGTCCGCGGCCTGCGCGAGTGCCATAAGAGGAATCTTGACGTTCTGGTGTACACGGTCAACAAGCAGAAGGACGCCGACCGCCTCAAGGAGCTTGGGGTGGACGGCATATTCAGCAATTTCCCGGAGATCAAGGTTTAATGTCGACTATAATGACGGCGGCCCCGGAGCCGACCCGGGAGGAACTCGACCAAGAGATGGACCGCCTGGCCGCCAAAGGCCTGGGCGATCTCGGCTACTCGGACGCGGAGCTCGGGCGCTGCGCCCGGCTCACCTGGAAAATCAACTCCTTGAAGGCTTCCCAGAAGGCTGTGATTGCGGCGCACGTCTATCAAAGGGCGGAAATCATCCACGGAATCGCGGATTTCGTGGGAGACTCCTACAAGCTCGCCAAGCTGTGCTCACAGGCCCAGGCCGAGAGGATCGTCTTCTGCGGCGTGCGTTTCATGGCCGAGACCGCGAAGATCCTCAATCCCGAGAAGGAGGTTCTTCTCCCCGCCCTGGAGGCGGGCTGCTCCCTTTCGGAGAGCATCGAGGCCGCGGACGTGCGCAGGCTCAAGACCGAGCATCCGGGAGCTCCGGTCGCGTCCTATATCAACACCTCGGCCGCGGTCAAGGCCGAGTCGGACGTCATCGTGACCAGCGCCAACGCGGTCCAGATATTGGGAAAACTCTACGACCAGTACCGCAAGGTCATTTTCCTGCCGGACGAGATGATGGGCCGCAACCTCGCCAAGGCCCTGGGCAAGGAGCTGGGAAGCGAGATGGTGATCTGGCGGGGGCGATGCATCGTGCACGAGAACTTCGACGCGGCATCCGTCGCGCTCTACCGCAGAATGTACCCGGGGGTCCAAATATTGGCCCATTCGGAGTGCAGCCCGGGCCTGGTGTCCGTGGTCGACTTCGTCGGGGGCACGGGCGACATGATGTCCCGTGTCGAGAAGACCAAGGCCCCCGCCTACATGCTCATCACGGAGTGCGGGCTCGGGGATTTGGCCCGCACGCGCTTCCCCGATAAAAAATTCGTGCCCATGTGCCGGCTCTGCCCGTACATGAAAGCGACCGACCTCGAGCATGTGCTTCGAGTCATGGAAAAACCCTCGGCAGGCCACCGCATCAACGTGCCGTCCAAGATCCGGGAGAGGGCCCGGCGCCCCATCGAGCGGATGTTCGAGCTCTCCGAGGACAGGGCCAAAAGCTGATGGCCCGGAAAGAATTTGCCTGCGCTCTTTCCACGGACAAGGACTGGGGAAAAGCCGTCGCAGCGGCCTGCGAGAAGGTCCGCCAGGACTTGAGGGGCGGATGCGACCTCGCCCTCCTGTTCGTGGCCGAGCTCTATCCCGCCGTGGCGCCCTCGGCTTTGCCAAAAATGGTCCAGGACTCCCTGGGAGCCTCGATCCTGCTCGGCTGCAACGGCGTCGGCGTTATCGCGGGAAGCCGTGAGGTGGAGAAATCCCCTGGAGTGTCCTTGATGGGCATGAGGCTCCCCGGGGCCAAGCTGACCCCTTTCTATCTTTCGGCCGAGCCGAGTCAAGCCGTGGAGAAGCCCTCGGAGCTCTTCGAACTTCTGGATCTCTATCCCACCGACAAGCCTAAGTTCCTGGCCCTGGCCGACCCCATGAGCTGCGATATTGAGAACCTGGTTCAGGTTTTCAACGAGGCCTACCCCAAGGCTCCGGTGATCGGGGGACTTTCCTCGGGCCCGGCCTTGGGAAAACCGAGCTGGCTTCTGCTTAATTCGGAGTTTTACACCAGCGGCTGCGTGGGAGTGGCTCTTTCCGGCGAGGTGCGCTTTGCGACCGCCGTGGCCCAGGGCTGCCGCCCGATCGGCACGCCGCTCACCATCACCAAGGCCGAGGGGCGCATCCTCTACGAGTTGGGGGGGCGTCCGCCCTTCGACATCGCGCGCGAACTCCTGCAGTCCGTCCCCTCCCAGGATCGGGACGTGGCCGCGCATTCCCTTTTCGCAGGACTTCTGATGGACGAGCGCCGCTCTCGCTTCAGGAGGGGCGACTTCTTGATCCGCAACCTGGGGGGATTCGATCCCAAGAGCGGAGCCATGATGATAGGATCGGCTCTGCGCGTCGGGCAGACTTTCCAGTTCCAACTGCGCGATGCC
This sequence comes from Elusimicrobiota bacterium, assembly GCA_016218575.1. NCBI lineage: Bacteria > Pseudomonadati > Elusimicrobiota > Elusimicrobiota bacterium. The sequence goes on along the minus strand of JACRDN010000020.1, from coordinate 1,583 downwards.
GAGGCCTCTGAGAGGGAGCTGCGCGCCATTCTCGAGGGTTTGCCCGGGCGAGAGGGCGCGCGGGGAGCATTTCTTGTCAACTGCGCGGGCCGCGGCCAGGGGCTTTACAAGAAACCCGACCACGACGTCGGCCTCGTGCAGGCCTTGAAAGGGCCGATCCCCTTGGCGGGGTTTTTCGCCGGGGGCGAGATCGGGCCGGTGGGCGACAAGAATTATGTCCATGGCTACACCTCGAGCCTGGCCATCATTTCCTAAGGGGTCGCGTCATAATAATAGGAGCCATTTGCCAGGGCGATAGCGGTTTCTAATTATAGGTAAGTTATCTAACTAAATTATAAACTTAGTATAATTAGATAACTTAGATATAAATGGATCCTCTTCAAAATCCTTTTTCTCCCGGAGCTGGAAATCCTCCACCTGAACTGGCGGGCCGCGATGAACTGCTCACGCTTGCGCAGGTTATGTTGGGTAGAGTCAAGGCCGGCCGTTATGAACAAAGCTTGATGCTTGTGGGGTTGCGCGGTGTGGGTAAAACGGTCCTGCTCAATCGTATTCGAGACTTGGCTGAATCTCAAAAGTACGGCGTTGTTCTGGTTGAGACTACAGAGAGCCGGTCTCTTCCGGAACTCCTCATCCCTGCCCTTCGTGGAGTGTTGATCCAATTTGACAAGATGGAGGGCGTCAGCAGTAAGGTCAAAATGGGACTTCGCGTTCTACGAAGCTTTATTGGATCAGTGAGGGTTATGGTTGGCGATATTGAGATGGGGCTCAGTATGGATCCGGAGAAGGGAAAGGCGGATTCCGGCGACTTTGAGACCGATTTGTCGGAGCTATTCGTTGCATTGGGGGAAGCGGCGAAGGAGCGGAGAACTGCGATTGCAATCATTATCGATGAAATTCAATATTTGAGTGAATCTGAAATGAGCGCGCTTATTATGGCAATTCATCGCGTGTCGCAAAGGCAACTGCCTCTCGTTCTCGTTGCCGCTGGTCTTCCGCAGCTCGTTGGTCTAGCCGGGAGATCCAAGTCTTACGCAGAGCGTCTGTTTCAATACCCTGCAATCGGACCTTTGACTGCGTCCGACGCAATGGCGGCTGTGCTAGATCCTGTTAAGAAGGGAGGGGTGGCTTTTACGGAGGATGCTCTCAAAGAGATCATGAGCCAGACCAAGGGTTATCCATATTTCCTTCAAGAATGGGGATATCAAGCCTGGAATCTGGCCGCGAAGTCTCCCATCGATAAAGCCGTCGTGTTGCGTGCCACGGTCGCGGCTATCAAGAAGCTTGATGAAAGTTTTTTTAGAGTACGCTTCGATCGTTTGACTCCGCGTGAGAAGGACTATCTTCGCGCATTAGCTGAATTGGGACCAGGAGCTCATCGATCTGGCGATGTTGCGGATCTTCTTGGTGTTAAAGTTCAGTCGATCGCTCCTCTCCGATCGGGGCCGTGCCCCGATGTCCGGGGAAATTGCGTAGCGTAACCTAATTGGTGAGGGATTCATTCTAACTTTTTAGGCCGCGACTAGTTGCCTCACCTCCGCTTGCTCTTCGGTTCCAATCGCGGCCAGCGCAGGAACATTGCT